>CANRMC010000038.1 GCA_947631605.1 uncultured Lachnospiraceae bacterium | reverse complement strand
GAAACGCTTATCATATGTGCGGCGTCATACCGGGAGAGGCAGAATATAGAGGGCGTTCGCCCCATTTTGGATATATCCGGTTATCGGAGAAACATGCGGCGTTTCTTCCGGCGGGAACATACATCAAAGGACATGAATTTCATTATTATGAAAGTACGGCGGAGGGAGAATGCTGCAAAGCCGAAAAGCCGCAGGGCGGGAAAAGCTGGGAGACCTGTCATGTAACAGACAGCCAGTGGATCGGGTTTCCGCATTTATATTATCCGTCCAATCCGGATTTCGTATATCATTTTTTGGAGGAGGCGGTACGTTATGGAACCTTCACATAGTTTTTTTGAAAATCGGGCATGTAAGTATTTTCCCTGTCATAAAGATCTGGAGGAACTGAACTGCATGTTCTGCTATTGTCCGTTTTATTTATATGAGAACTGTCCGGGCAATCCGGTTTTTAAGGAAAAAGAAGGACGTGCGACAAAAGTCTGCACGCAATGTACGTTTCCGCACAAACCGGAAAATTACGACCGGATATTAGAACTTCTGCGGAAAGGGTGCAACAAATGATAGATTTGGGTGTAATTTTTGATTTTAATGGAACAATGTTTTTTGACGGCGCATATCATAACCGGGCGTGGCAGTTATGTGCGGCGGATCTTGCTATGCGGGAAATCACGGAGCAGGAGGTGAAAGCATGGATCGTCGGTCGCACGCCGAAAGAGATTCTGGAACATTTTCTGGGATATTCCCTGACAGACAGTATGGTTCATCAGTTTTCTATGGAAAAGGAGAGGATTTACCGGAGCCTTCTTGTAAAAGAAAACCTTCTTACGAAGGAAAAGAAAAAGCCGGAGCTTGCGCCCGGTTTGGAAACTTTTCTGAATTATCTTAGAAACGCTCAGATTCCGCTTGCAATCGCATCAACAGCGGATGTTCAGAACATGACGCTTTATTATGATATGTTTCAGTTGGAACGCTGGTTTGAATGGGACAGGATCCTGATTCCGGACGGTAAGATGAAAATGAAGCCGGAACCGGATCTTTATCAGGCGGCAATCCGTAAAGTAAAGATTCGTCCGGAGCATTGCCTTGCTTTTGAAGATTCCGGAGCGGGAAGGGAATCTGCGTATCAGGCGGGGATCCGGCATATCGTCGCTGTTACCGGAGACAGTTGGAATACCGGACTCATGCATGAACCGGGCGTCATAGCTTCAATCCGGGATTTTACAGAGTTAAATGAGAAAAATTTTAAGTAAAAAATATTAAATTTCACGTTTTTCTGTGGGATTCTAATGCAAGCTATGGTATAATTATGGAAATATGTGAAAAAAGGCAGGGGAAAATACTGTGAGTGGTAAGTTTGATAAAGAAGACATGAAAAAAGCGGTAGTCTTTGCCGGCGCGCTCTGCGTGGTTGTGCTTTTCAGTCAGTTGATTGGGAAAATCGGTGTTATCGGCTATGGAATCGTACGGTTGTTTAAGGCTATGACGCCGATCATCATCGGATGCGTAATCGCGTTCCTGCTCTGTCCGATCATGAATTTCTTTAAGGAGCGTCTGACAAAACTTTTCCGAAAGATGATGAAAGAAGAAAATGCTCCAAAAGCGGACAAGATAGCAAATATCCTGTCAGTATTTTTATCCATTCTCGTATTCCTTGCATTGATCTCCGGTCTGCTCTGGATCCTGATCCCGAAACTTCGGGACAGTATCATGGAGCTGTATGATAAACTGCCGGATTATATATCGAACTTTCAGGCATGGGTTACAAAAGTCCTGTCCAATGATAAGGATCTGGCGATCATGCTGAATGAATCTCTGGACAAGCTGCGGCAGGCAGTAGCGGGGATCATCAACGATAAGCTGCTTCCGAATATGGATACGATCATTAAAACCATATCCTCCGGTATCGTGGGCGGTATTAAATTCGTTATGAATTTCCTGATCGGTATCATTGTAGCCGTTTATATTCTGGGCAGCAAGGACGAGCTGGGAGCGCAGTGCAAGAAGATCATTTACAGCATTTTCAATAAGAAACGCGGCAATAAAGTGTTGGATGCATTTGATTATATCAACAGCGTATTCAGCGGTTTCATCAATGGCAAGATCATTGATTCCATTATCATCGGTATGATCTGCGCCGTTTTCTGTCAGGGCGTACAGATGCCGTATGGCATTTTGATCAGCGTGGTGATCGGTATCACGAATATCATTCCGTTTTTCGGACCATTTATCGGCGCAATCCCGAGCGCGCTTCTCGTACTAGTCGTAGACCCGCTGATGTGCGTGATCTTTGTGATCTTTATCGTTATCCTTCAGCAGATTGACGGAAATATTATCGGACCGCTTATCCTGGGTGATTCCACTGGGCTCTCCAGTCTGTGGATATTGTTTGCGATCCTGGTGGGCGGAAATCTCTTTGGTTTTGCGGGAATGCTTCTGGGCGTGCCGGTATTTGCCTGCATTTACACCCTGCTTACGATCCTGCTTCGGGATCGGCTGAAAGCGAAAGGCCTTACCAACACAACGTCATATTATCTGACTTTGCGGCGCTTTGATGAGGAGACCGGAGAACCGATCCGGGGGCCGAAGCCGAAGAGGGTGTCTGTGAAGGAGCGGAAAAAGCATATGAAGCATCTGGAAAGCCTTCATCATGCGAAAGAAAAGCTGACGCATACAAAAGAACCGGAAGAAAATAAGGAAACGCAGGATGCGGAAAGCGAAAACAAGAATAACGAAAATGAAATAAAAGAAAATAATAAAAGCGACAACAATAACGACAACAATAACAACAACAATAAAAAAGATAATATTAAAAGAGAAGTTAATAAAAGAGAAAATAATAAAAACAATAATAATAAAAACGATAATAATAAAAACAGGCATTGATAGTATCTAACAGGAGGGATAAGGATGTCAGAAACCAGAACCGCTTATAACAACAAGGAAATGCTGGATTGGACTGCATACTTCTCAGATGTGATGAAGACCAGTCCGGAAAAGATCAAGCTGATCAATATCTGCGGAAAAGAAAAAAATGTTATTCCGATGATCGAAACCCATAAGAGAGTCATGATCTTTGCAGACGAGAGCCATGAGAATATCTTCTATGAATTCTGGGAGAAAGGTCTGGGCGACTATGATATGTGGTTTGCCGAAGGTTTGCAGCCGACGCAGGATGTGAAGAAAACCAAGATCATCGACATGGTGAATTATAAACTCACAGGACCGTCCGTCATTTTTATCGTAAATGAAAATACAAGAGAGTCTTACCGGATCGGCATGAAAAATGAATATTTCAGCAAAGGCACCGTAAAATATGTCGGAAATGAGATCCGCGCCGTTATCATGAGTCTTTTGAATGTGGACAGCCATGATACGATCGCGATCGTAAGCGGTGAAAGTATTGTTATCGAGTCCGCTATCATTGCCAGCGAAGGAAGTATTATCGCGGTAGAGCCGAATCAGCAGGATATGCGTTCCATGGAAGAAAACGTCTCCAACTTTGGTTTACATAACGTACATATCATTCCAGACCTCTCGGAAGAATCCCTGGAAAGCGTTCCGGTTCCACGCCTCTCCTTCATTGTGGCGACCAAGTATCTGGAAGAAGATATCCGGCGGCTTCTGACTAAGAATCCTAAGATGCAGTTTGTTATATATACCCTCGAGCTGGATATACTATCCGGTATCAAAGCCATTTTCGAGAAGTACCATATCAAAAATATGGAAGTTATGCAGATATCAGTGTCCAAAACGGATAAAAACAGCGTATTTGTAACACAGCCTTCTCCGTGGCTGATAACAGGGGAGATTTAAAAAATGAGATATCAGAATATTCCGAGCAATCCGATGATGCTTCTGAGTTTCATCAATACGAAGCTTAGGGACGAGCATATGAATTTGGACGAGCTTTGTTACGACTTGGAAGTAAAGAGAGAGGATATTGAAGAAAAGCTGGGAATGATTTCCTATGCGTATGACTCTGAGCTGAACCGTTTCGTATAACGGAGACAGTGCGGCAACAAAGCGTTTTTATTGACAAAACGACGGACTATGATAAAATACAGAATGGTAATGAAACATTCATAATTTCAGACACAATTTGGAGGAATAAACATGGCAGGTACTTATAATCACAAATTGATCGAAGGAAAATGGCGAAAGAAATGGGAAGAAAAGCCGGTAAATGTCAATGACGGGATCCGTCCGAAATATTACTGTCTGGATATGTTCCCGTATCCTTCGGGAAACGGTCTGCATGTCGGACACTGGAGAGGATATGTTATTTCGGATGTATGGAGCCGCTATCAGCTTTTACACGGAAAATATGTCATTCACCCGATGGGCTGGGACGCATTTGGACTTCCGGCGGAGAACTATGCGATAAAAATGGGTATTCACCCGGCGATTTCCACCGCTGAGAATGTAGCGAATATCAAGAGACAGATTAATGAGATTTCTGCCATTTATGACTGGGATATGGAGGTAAATACCACGGATCCGAACTTCTATAAGTGGACGCAGTGGATTTTCGTCCAGATGTTTAAGAAAGGTCTTGCCTATGAAAAAGAGATGCCGATTAACTGGTGTCCGTCCTGCAAGACTGGTCTTGCAAATGAAGAAGTAGTAGACGGAAAATGCGAGCGGTGCGGCTCTGAAGTGACGAAGAAAAACCTGCGTCAATGGATGCTGAAGATAACCGCATATGCGGAGCGTCTTCTTGCAGACCTTGACAAGCTGGACTGGCCGGAGAAAGTAAAGAAGATGCAGACGGACTGGATCGGTAAATCGACCGGTGCGGAAGTGAATTTCAAAGTGGACGGAAAAGATTCCGTGATCACCGTATATACAACCAGACCGGATACCCTGTATGGCGCAACCTTTATGGTACTGGCGCCGGAGCATGCGCTTGCCAAAGAACTTGCAACGAAGGATACGAAAGAGGCAGTCGAGGATTATATCTATCAGGCTTCCATGAAGTCATCCGTCGACCGTTTGCAGGATAAGGAAAAGACCGGCGTATTTACCGGCAGTTATGCGATCAATCCGCTGAACGGCGCAAAAGTGCCGATCTGGTTATCGGATTATGTACTGGCTGATTATGGTACGGGCGCTATCATGTGCGTTCCTGCTCATGACGACAGAGACTTTGAATTTGCCAAGAAGTTTGATCTTCCGATCATTCAGGTCATTTCCAAAGACGGTACAGAGATTAAGGATATGGAAGAAGCTTATACGGCGGCTTCCGGCGTTATGATCAATTCCGGCGAATGGAACGGCATGGAGTCTGCGGTTCTTAAAAAAGAAGCGCCAAAATATATCGAAGAAAAAGGATATGGAAAAGCAACCACCAATTATAAGCTGCGTGACTGGGTATTTTCCAGACAGCGGTATTGGGGCGAGCCAATCCCTATTGTACATTGTGAATGCTGCGGAGCGGTTCCGATTCCGGAGGAAGAACTGCCGCTTCTGCTTCCGGAAGTTGATAAGTATGAACCGACCGGCACCGGCGAATCGCCGCTTGCCGCGATTGATGAATGGGTGAATACCACATGTCCGAAGTGCGGAAGACCGGCAAAACGTGAAACCAACACCATGCCGCAGTGGGCAGGTTCATCATGGTATTTCCTGCGATATGTGGATAACAAGAACGATAAAGAGCTTGTGAGCCGGGAAAAGGCGGATAAGTATCTTCCGGTCGATATGTATATCGGCGGCGTTGAACATGCAGTCCTGCATCTTCTCTATTCCCGTTTCTATACAAAGTTCCTGTATGATATCGGCGTGGTAGATTTTGATGAGCCGTTTAAGAAACTCTTTAATCAGGGTATGATTTGCGGCAGGGACATAAAAACCGGACTTGCGACAAAGATGAGCAAACATCTTGGAAATATCGTGTCGCCGGACGCTATTGTGGAAGAATACGGCTGCGACACCCTTCGTCTCTATGAACTTTTCGTAGGACCGCCGGAACTGGATTCCATTTGGGATGCCAGTGGTATCGAAGGAATCTACCGGTTCATCAACCGTTTTTATAACATGGTGGTCACGAATGTAAACAGCGGAAAGAATGTTCCGGAATCCAAGGAACTTCTGAAGATCCGTCATAAGATGGTTTACGATATTACCACCCGTCTGGAGCAGTTCAGCCTGAATACGGTTGTATCCGGATTTATGGAGTATAATAACAAGCTGATCGATCAGACCAAGAAAGGCGGGGTTGATATTGAAACCCTGAAAACGATGGTGATCCTGATCTCCCCGTTTGCACCGCATATCGCGGAGGAACTCTGGGAAGTTCTGGGCGGAACGGACAGCGTATTCAAAGAGAAATGGCCGGAGTATGATAACGAGGCTATGAAAGATGAAGAAAAAGAAATCGCAGTTCAGGTAAACGGAAAGACGCGTGTTACCATCCGGATTTCCGTAGACGCTGACAAGGAAGCGGTTCTTAGCGACGCAAAGGCAGCGCTTGGCAATCGTCTGGATGGGCTTACGATCATCAAGGAGATATATGTTCCGGGTAAAATTGTAAATATAGTTGCAAAATAAAGAGAAATAAACGAAATCCCACAGAAGAAGGCATATGCTTTCTTTTGTGGGATTTTTTTAGTTTAATCCGCCTGCCGAAGAAAAATTCCTGCTTGCAATATACCCCCTATGGGTATATAATCGGAAATGAAAGTGAGGATTTATGTATGAACAGCGATGAAACGAACAAACTGAATAAAGAGGAAGAAATAACGAAAGAATGTGACTGTCACAGAACCAAAGAACGGTCGGAGAAAGAATATAAGGATCTGATCCACCGCCTGAACCGGATAGAAGGGCAGATCCGTGGAATCCGCGGTATGGTGGAGAAGCAGGCGTATTGTACGGATATCCTGATCCAGGTTGCGGCGGTTAACGCTGCATTAAACAGTTTTAATAAAGTTCTTCTTGCCGAACATATCAAAACCTGCGTTACGCGCGATATTCGGGAAGGAAAAGAAGAAACGGTGGACGAATTACTCCGTACATTGCAGCGGTTAATGAAATAGAACATGTAAGAAAGGACGGTGTCGGTATGGAACAATTTACAGTGACCGGAATGAGCTGCGCGGCATGCAGCACAAGAGTGGAGAAAGCGGTTTCCAAAGTTCCGGGCGTTACTTCCTGCTCCGTAAGTCTGCTTACAAATTCCATGGGCGTGGAAGGAAGCGCAAAAGCCGCAGATATTATACGTGCGGTGGAGGAAGCCGGTTACGGCGCTTCCCAAAAAGGAAAAACAGCCGTTTCGGATACAGAAGAAGACGTGTTGAAGGATAAGGAAACTCCGCTTCTTTTAAAACGGCTTTTATGGTCCGTTATCTTTCTGGTTATCCTCATGTATATTTCCATGGGACATATGATGTGGAACTGGTATCTACCGGAAATACTTGCTGAAAACCATGTGGCATTGGGGATTTTGCAGCTTCTTCTTACCGGAATTATCATGGTGATCAATCAGCGATTTTTTGTCAGCGGATTTAAAAGTCTTTTTCATAGGGCGCCGAATATGGATACGCTGGTTGCCCTTGGTTCAGCGGCGGCGTTTATTTATAGCACCTGTATGCTGTTTGTCATGACGGACGCACAGATGCGGGGGGATGCAGACGGCGTCATGCATGCCATGCATGAGTTTTATTTTGAATCAGCCGCCATGATCTTGACGCTGATCACTGTGGGAAAAATGTTGGAGGCAAAGTCCAAAGGCAGAACCACTGACGCCATAAAGGGACTTATGAAACTGGCGCCGAAGACAGCGGTTCTTCTGGTAGACAATATAGAAAAAGAAGTACCGATCGCAGAAGTAAAAAAAGACGATATCTTTGTGGTGCGTCCGGGAGAAACGGTTCCCGTGGATGGTATCGTTGAAAGCGGAAGCAGCGCCGTGAATGAATCGGCGCTGACCGGTGAAAGTATTCCCGTAGATAAAGAGGCAGGGGCATATGTATCGGCGGGTACTCTGAATCAATCCGGATTTCTGACCTGCCGGGCGGAAAAAGTCGGTGAGGATACGACACTTTCCCAGATTATCCGGATGGTAAGCGACGCTGCGGCTACAAAAGCGCCGATCGCAAAGACTGCCGATAAGGTCTCCGGTATCTTTGTTCCGACTGTGATCATTCTGGCGGTGGTTACGACTCTGGTCTGGCTCCTTGTGGGAGAGAGTATCGGGTTTGCTCTCGCGAGAGGAATTTCCGTATTGGTTATCAGTTGTCCCTGTGCATTAGGACTTGCAACGCCGGTTGCCATTATGGTAGCTACCGGAATCGGAGCAAGAAACGGGATCATGTTTAAGACAGCGGTTTCTCTGGAAGAAACCGGTAAAGTCCGGATCGCCGTACTGGATAAGACGGGAACCATTACCCGTGGAGAGCCGATGGTGACGGATGTGCTTCCGGCAGATGACGTATCGCAGGAGGATCTTCTTTTATATGCCGCCTCTCTGGAAAAGAAAAGTGAACATCCGCTTGCGGGTGCGGTGCTTTCCTATGCAAAGGATAAGAATATTGAAATTCTGGAAGTTTCTGATTTCCGGATCTTTTCCGGAAATGGTCTTGCCGCCGCATATGCTTCGGAAACCCTGACCGGTGGAAATTTTATATTCATGGAGAAAAATTGTAAGATTTCCCCAAAGATAAAAGAAGCTTCCGAGAAATGGTCGGAGCAGGGAAAAACGCCTCTTTTTTTTGCGAAAGGCGATAAGCTTCTGGGAATCATCGCCGTAGCGGACGTGGTACGGGAGGACAGTACGTCCGCGATCCGGGAAATGCAGAATATGGGAATCCATGTGGTAATGCTGACCGGCGATAATGAACGCACGGCGCGCGCGATCGCCGGAGAAACCGGCGTGGATGAAGTGATCGCAGGCGTACTTCCGGATGGAAAAGAGGCTGTCGTAAGGCGGCTTATGAAACAGGGAAAAACCGCAATGGTGGGCGACGGGATCAATGACGCGCCCGCACTGACAAGGGCGGATATCGGAATCGCCATCGGCGCGGGAACGGATATTGCGATCGATGCGGCTGATGTTGTTCTGATGAAGAACAGCCTCAGGGATGTTCCGGCGGCAATCCGCCTCAGCCGGGCGGCGCTGAAAAATATCCATGAGAATCTTTTCTGGGCATTTATTTATAATATTATCGGGATTCCGCTTGCGGCAGGGGTATTTATTCATTTTCTGGGCTGGCAGTTAAATCCTATGTTTGCGGCGGCGGCAATGAGCCTGTCCAGCTTTTGCGTGGTTACAAATGCATTACGTCTGAATCTTATCCATATTCATGATTCAGGTAAAGATAAAAAAATCATTCAGAAAAAGAAAGGAGCAATAAAAACTATGGAGAAAACACTTAAGATCGAAGGAATGATGTGCGGTCACTGCGAGGCGACCGTAAAGAAAGCGCTGGAGGAACTGGACGGCGTGAAAGAGGCGGCAGTCAGCCATACGGATGGAACCGCCGTTGTAACGCTCAGTAAGGATGTCTCTGATGAAGTCCTCACAAAGGCAGTTACGGATAAAGATTATAAGGTACTGTCGGTACAGTAAAAAAACGGCTTTCAAATCATAGCGGTTTGAAAGCCATTTTTTTATTCATTCATAAAAGAGCGGAGCATCATGAATTTTTTCCGGTCGGCGGGTGACATATTCTGCATTAGAACTTCCATCAGAAGGTCGCTTTCCGATTTTGTAAATTCCAGATTCCTCCGCTTTAATTCTTTATTTACCATCATAATCTGAGGAAGCATATCCTCAACGGAATGTCCTCTGGCTTTCCGGCTGATCTCCTGTAAGAGCCGGAGTTTGACCGGATGGATATTTTTCAGAGCGGGATGGTTGCTAAAAATATCTGACATATTATCCATTTCTTTCACTCCATTTCTTCAAAGCTCTGCTCCATGTTCTGGCTGTCATAATCATTCAGGATCGTCATGACATCATCAAATAAGTTGTCGTCTGATATGTTCATGGAATCTTTTTTGTTATTTGCCGCCTCCATTTGTTCCATCATCTGCATCATATTCATCATTTTAATGGTCTGCCGGATATTCTGTGCAAATTCCGGCGGCAGGAAACTGCACATTTTTTCCACCATTTCTTCCATGCTGTTTACATGGCAGTCAAAACCGCTGGAAGCAAGGGAACGGGGATTGTTCAGCTTTTCCATGAGGCATTTCATTTCTCTTGCCTTGATAAACAGAACCAGAACCCGTTTCATATTATAGTCCACAAAAGGGATCAGGGCTTCCAGCATGAATATGGAGTTATCATCGATCAAACGGTCTAAGGGATGCGTGTACATAATGTTATCCATGATAATCTCCACATCCTTTTATCATACTATATGAAAAAATACTTAAAATATGAATAAATCGGAAAACGGTATAGCCGGTTGGACTATACCGTTTGTATCAAATGATACACTGTGTACTGCCGAATGTGTTATAGAATTAGCATCCACATCCACAGTCGTTTGCATTGCTGGTTCCGTTGCAGCAGGAAAGAAGCAGAAGAATGATGATGATATCGCAGCAGCTGCCGTTGTTACCACTGAGGAAACTGCCGTTATTGCCACATCCGCCACCGCAGAACAGTAAAAGAAGAATGATCCAGATGCAGGATGAGCATCCTCCGTTTCCGCTTAAGAAAGAACCGTTGTTGTCACATCCACATCCGCACTGGGTTGCTGATAAATCACTCATTGTTTGAGCCTCCAAATTTTATTTATGCTTTATATTATTCAACGTTCCGTCAATTGTTCATAGAAATTATTGATAATCGTTTTAAAAGGTGTTAATCTGAAATTAATATGAGAGGTGAAAGGAATGAATTCATACAGACATAAGTTATTCAGACGGATTCTGAACCGCAATTTAATATGTATGACGATACCGTATGCCCTCATCCTGCTTGCCGTATTTTTTCTAATGTTCCAGATTTCCGGCATGGAGGATTATTCTGTTTATAAGACAGAAAGTTATAAAGAGGCTCTGGAGGAATATGCTGCCGGCAGAATGAATTTTGAGTTCCCGGTCTCTGATATATATTACACGGGATTTGATTATATGGAAGGAAATCAGATAAAAGGACGGTATTTTTATACGCTGGGCGATACGAACATGCAGCTTTTTCTTCTGGATAAAAAAACGTCGGAACAGATATTAAAAGACGGAAATAAAACAATTACTTTAAAATGCAAAATTACACAAGATGAACTGACAACGGGTTATATTGAGGAAGAATACGCAGACGGGCTTGGCATTGATTATTCGGATATCAACGGATATATCAGTCCATTTCTGTTCAGTGCCGTTGCTTATCCCGCTATTATGATTCCTCTCGTCCGGCTTCTGCTCCTTATTTCGGCGGTCTTATTTGCCATACTGCTGATCTATACAATAGCCGCCCTCTTTCTGCCGGTTATGAATCCCGAAATGTTTAAATTCCGGAAATACGGGAAACTTGCGTCTTTGGTTAAAGAACTGGATCAGGAAATGGAAGAACGTATGCTATACCGTCAGTCTCCTTATATCGTGACGGAAAACTATCTGGTTATCGCACTTATTTCCAGGATTGACATTATCCCTCTATGGGACGTCCGGATGCTGACAAAACATACGGAGAAGAAACGGCGCTTTCCGCGGGGGGAAAGGATTTCTTACCGCCTGACAGTGACGAATCATGACGAGACCTTTTTTGAGTGTGATTTTTCGGAAGAAGAGGTTATTGACGACGTCATAGATTATATCCGTTTTCGGGATGAACATACGGAAAAAGAAAATGAACCTGTGGAAGAGTAAAAATTTAAGAAAATTTTAAGATTAAAAAAACATAATAAACATCATTTTTTTCTATAATTAGATTTAATTCTTTATGTCGTTCAAAGATAGTGATAAAAGAAAGGACGGTGGCAGGAACTATGATGAGACATACATATAAGAAACTATATAAATTGGTAATAACAATATTTAGTCTCTGCATTATTTTTCTGATGGCAGGCTGCTCAAAAAAGAGCGCAAATGAAAACGCTAATGCAGGCACAAAAGCGATGGCACAGGAGAATCCGGCGAATGGCTATGAAGGGGAATGGTATCGGACGGAAGTGCCGTTATATCAGTGGGCAAGAATAACAATCAGCAATTGGAAAGAAGGAGAATCTTTCGATGTTATTCTTGATGCAACATGTGGTTATCATGCCGGTACTGTTCAGGGTACAGCCGAATTTATAAGTGAGGATACAGCCGTATTATATGATGAAGAATCGGAAGATTTTTTAAAGAATCGGGAAGGGGATCATGGAGTTTATTTCAAAATACTCTCGGATTCGATCATCGTAACACATGATTTCGACGTGGATATGGTTTTCGGTGGCGGAGGCATTGGTAATGCAAGAGGGACCTACGCTCGAAATCCGGAGTATACCAGTATAAAATGCGAGGATATAAGTGAACTGTTTACCGAAAAAGAGATAGAAAAAATCAAAGAATTGATGGGAGACAGATATGAGCTTGTATTATTAAAAGTTATCGAATCCGGAGACGGAGAAGTAGAAACATATGAGATTGACCAGGGACGGATGTGGAAAATGTATGATACCCCGCCTTATGATACGACATGGTGCGATATAGTTATGTATGATGATGGGCGTATTTATATTCAGGCAAATTCTTTTTACTACTTAGATGGAGTAGAATTTTATACCAATACGGACGATACGGAAATGCCGGATGAAATTCAGAAAGATTTTAGTAATGATGATTCGGAAGAATTATCAGATGAGGATCTGTCATGGTATATGGATTACTGGGCAAAAGAGTTAGAACCAATCGTATCCGCCGAAGAATTAAAAGAATTGAATGAAATTGATTGGCCAGACGAGATTCAGCCTTATATTGAGTATGACTGGTTAAGTGATGAGCGTATCGACCGGTTAGCTATGTCAGACAACCTATGGAATATGCAGTTTGCGGATATTAACTTTGACGGACAGCCAGAAATGCTGGTATGCCAATCTTTTAATAGTTTGGACGATTTGATCCATGTATTTTCCATTCAGGACGGAACAGTTGTTTATTGTGGGAAAATAACAGGAGGTACAGCCTACCGGGAAAACGAAATGTTTATGGAGGAAAGTAATTACCTCCCGGCTCAATATATAGATGTATATCAGAATGATTCCGGTGAACTCCGGTATCTTAGCGGTGAAGACGTACTTTATCAACCGCATGGTTATTATCAGATATATGAAAGTACCTTTGATGGAACAAGCATATTATGCAAACCGGTTTATGCAATCGGTTTTTCGGACGATACGCAAGGCAATACAAACTATGAGTATACAGAGGGCGATTGGCTGAAGCAGGAAAATATAACGGAAGACGACGAGAATTACACGGCTTTCAGGGAAAAAATGGAAGCATACATGAAAGGTTACGAGAAGAAGGAGATATCTTTTCTTACGTCTGATTATCGTGTGCCGGGATTTGCAGGCGAACTGCCGCAGGAGCAGCAGGAAAATGTCAGGAATAATATTATAGCAGGTATTGCTGAAGCTATGGGATATATTCAATGAGATATATTCCGGAACGAATGAAAGGAGGTATGCAGGTGTGAAAAAGAGGAATCTTTTATGTGTTACGCTGCTGATATTGTTGACTGCTGTCAGTGGCTGCAATAATAAACGCAATTCAAACGAGGATCAGGACGGAATAGAAATTGAAAATCCGTCTATGGAAGATGGATTGGATGTATCTGAAATAAGCGAGAACTCATATGCATATTTTGACAATCTGGAGGGAGAATGGATGATTGCGGAATATGTAGGAGCAATAACGGATTCACATTCTGAGGAAATGACTGCCCCTTATATTGGTGTAAAAGTGGGCTTCAAAGATAAAGAAGAACAGTATGATTTTATTATTGATTCGAATGGTATTGTGCTGGTAGAGATTGATTATCATTTCTTTCGATTGGAACGGAAAACGTTCAGTGGAAATGATACAGAAGCATTTGAAAATATGCAGCAGTATTATAATACCATAACGGACGATGATTTAAATGCTCTTGAAACATATCCTTCACATAATTCCTATTGGAATGATTCATTGGTGATGTAAGCTATTTGGAAAGGAGAGCAATGTATGAGTACAGGAATGAATAAAGTAAGAGGTTTTCTTTTTGTTATTGTATCTTCTTTGTGTTTTATACTGACCGGGTGTGGAAAAACAGATTTATCAAGCGGAACATCAGAAGTGGATTCAAAAGCAGATGGTTTAATACAGAATACAGAAAACGAAGCAAAGAATGATCTGGATAATTGGATTGGCAGGTATACTTTTGAAGAAGCGTACAGCGAAGAAGGGTACGCATCTATGTTTATGGATTATGATATTAATATCTATAAGGAGAACGATCAATATTATGCGGATGTAGTAGTAAATGGGCAGATGACAGGAATTGATCTGAAAGCAAGATTATACGGAGATGATGAGTGGATCAGTCTAGTGATAGAAGAATATAATCCGGAACATGTAATGGGATTGAGTGAAATGGAAAATACCGTATTGCTCAGTTTGGAAAGGCAGGGAGATGATATCTATACTTATTGGGGAGTACTGTATCCGCTAGCGGAAGACTCACCGTCTTCCGGTATATATTTTGAGAAAGCAACGGAAGAGGAAGCTGTTCAGCTAGGAACTTCCAAAGAAAGAAGCGGACTGGAAGATTGGATTGGTGAATATGCTTTTTCAGAAGAAATGAAGGACTATGATATAACGATTTATGAAGAAGACGGACAATATAATGCAGATTTGCGAATTTCCGGAGGGGATATAGGGATAGATGTAAAAGCAGAGTTATATGGAAATGATGAATGGATCAGTCTGGTATTAGCAGGATATGATCCGGAACCTGAATCTGGATTAGAGAACATGAAAAATGGAGTATTGCTCAGTCTGAGAAAGCAGGGAGATGATATCTATACCTATTGGGGCGGACAAAATGTGACAGAATGGTTAAATGATAACGGTTATGACTGTTTTGAATATTATGATTCGCTTCATTTTTTTGAGAAAATCGGGGAAAAGCAATTAGATATACCGGAAAACTTACTGGCATTTTATTTGGTTCTTAATAGTAAGAAGCCTTTTACCAGCGCAGAAGAAGGATGTCAGGAATTTTATTGGGACGAGTATTACTGGCATCAGGGAGAACTGGAACCGTCATATACAACAACAGGTTTTATGCTTGTGGATATGGACAGCGACGGTGAAGAGGAACTCGTACTAACCGGATATATGCCTGAAACAACGCAGATCCTTGATTATCAGGACGGAAAAGTATATAGTTATCAATTTGCTTATAGAGGAGTGAAAGGAATTCTTCCAAATGGAATCTTTAACGGTTCGAGTGCATATGACATAGGCGGATTTTATCGGCTGCGCTTCGATAAAGGAACTTATGAAGAAGAGACACTGGCGTATATGGAGCATGACTATTTTGAAGTAGAAGGCAAGGAAGTATCTTCCGAAGAGTTTGACCAATACACAGAAGATTTTATCAATACGGAGGAACAGGTTGAGGAAATAGATTTCACTGAGGAGATGTTAGAAAAAAACTTATTGGGAGATTTGACGGAAGAAGAACGGTCGGTTGTAGAGAATATAGCACAGGAAGAAATTATAGAGAAGGCGAATTATACAACGGAAGAATTGCAGGGTTATTTAGATGTATTGGTAAATGGTAAAGAATTTATCTGCGTAACGGATGAAGGAAAACACTATTTCCTTGCAGATGATTATATCAGAAGTAAGGAAGGCGATGAAGAATATCAGATATATTATTTTAGTGTTGTAGATATGGATGGAGACGGACAGGCAGAAGTTGTGCTGACCTGTTATCCTGATACCGTTTTGATTTTACATGCCGAACAGGAAGAAGTGCGGGGATACCAATTTAGCATTTACGATGAAATGCGTGCGATTGCAGATGATGGGACTTATAGTTTTATCAAAAATGCTACAATCAGCTATGGTAAAATTATTTCCTTTGGAGAATCAGGTTATGAAACAGAAACGAATCATAATCCGGATAATGATATTTCAAATAGAGTACGGTACTATTTCTTTTCAGAGGAGATGTTTGATACAGATAATATGGGGGTCAATGAGGATAAAAGAGTAATTAAAGTTGATGGTTGGGATATGGAATATACTATTTCTGAAAGAAAACTTGTAGTTGAAGATTTTGCAGATATTGAAATCGGGAGTTCCTTAGATGAAATAGAAAACAAACTGGGAAAGCCGGATGGCTGGGTTGGCGGAGGAATATTGTTACCCGTTTATGTTTTAGAGGATAATAGTGTAGTTGAGTTAGTTTTCAAAAATGATGAAACGAATGAAGATTTAGAAGCGATATATCTTTATAAAGAGCAAAAGGAAATTGTATTGAAGAAGTGATTTTTTTAATATTGGAGGAAATACATGAATAAAAAGATATATGCGGCGATCGTCATATTTTTATTATTATCTTTATGTGGATGTCAAAGCAGCCACCATACATATGACGCGAATGATACCAGCTCAAAAGAAAGTAACGATGAAGATAAGGATATAAATATTGATTTTATTTTTAATGAAACGAATATAACAAATCTGGCTGATATTGTAGAGAATTTTGATTGGGATATACGAAAATCGACACACGATTTTGAAGTGGAAAATCAAATAGAAGAAGGTACTGTTCCGAACGAAATATTAAATGTACTTCTATCAGTAAATGACGGAGATGATAAGAATGATGAATTATATCAAGAGTATTTATCCGTTCATGCGGATTCTCTCGATTATGAGGAAACGATAGGAAATAGCGAATTAAATGACAGCGCTTTTTTTCAATCCATTGCAGAAAGAGGAATCCTTAATACAAGGCAGATAGATATAGATTATGACGGCGAGTATGAATACCTGATAGAATACGCGGAGGGTACGCAGGGATATTCTGCGCTTTCCATATTAAAGAACGTCAGCGGTGAAATGAAAGAAATATATTATGTGTTTGAGGAAGACGGGTATTATGATCTGCTGGAGATAAATCATAAATACTATATTTTGATCGGAGATACTGTCGCATATTACGATCCGACAGTTCAGGATTGGAGTACAGTGCGGGTAGAGAGAGAAGTTTCAGGTTTTGAACCCTATGAATTTTTTAGTAACACGCAACTGGAGGAAGATACTATTTTTGAAGATGTAGATCTGGTTGATAAAAAGGATTGGGAAAAACAGGAATCATACGAATATGAACTGTTATGCGGAACTCCTTTCATTTTGGAACGGTCAATCGATAATGAAAATTATTATTATGTCTTTACTGATTTCCGAAATCATCTTCGGAATGACAGAGATGATAGATTGCTATTTATAGTAAATAAAGATAAATCCGGAAACTTTGAAATCATCAAAGCCTATTATCTGGCAGCCAATCTCAGATGTATCATAGAGCCGGATGATGTTTCCGGAGAGGCAGCGTCAGTCGAGTATTCCGATGATTTTCCGGTCGAATTACAGGAAATGCTGGTGTACCAATATAGCGGTATTGGCGATGAAAGTAATAATGGTTGGGAGCAATACAAAGCAGATTGTGAAATAATCACATTAGAATCGAGTGGAGATATCCCATTTGAAGATATTGTAAAAGCTGCTGATATAAATTCTGATTTTGATAAAATATCAATGCAGGCGGCAGATATAGACGGAGACGGGATTGATGAATATGTAATAAATGACAGCATAGGCAGGGGACAGCTTGGCTGTATTTATGTTGTAAAAAATGTTGATGAAAAATGGACTTTAATCGGAGGAGGGAATGCCAGATATTCTACGGATGTTTGCAGTCTGTTGGAGTATAAGGACAGGTACTATCTGCTGGTCGGCGCGCAATTGTCCTGTTGGAATGAAGAAGCGGAGATTCCGGATAGAGATTACTGGGAAAAATGGGATAGCGCACCATGGCAGGCAGACGTATGGGATGTTTTGGAAATAGAAGATATATTGAATGAGGATAAATAGAATTTAGATATGGGATTAAAAATGGAAGAATTGGTATATTTAACATATTTAAATTTCAGTATTTAGTAAAACATCAGGAAATATTGGAGAAATAGTTGTAAGGAAATTTTGATAGTAAAGGAGGAATCATTAAATGTTAAAAAAGAAAGTTAAAATTATAATAAGCGTCATTTTGATTATTGCTTTCGTATTCATCGGATATCATTGTTATTGCCACTATATGGTAAGTAAATTTTATAAATCTGTCGATGAAGGCAATACAGAAGAAATGATCGCTGGTGTAAAGGAAATGCCAGATGTTAATATGCTGGATATATGTATTCCACTGCACCATATAAGAAAAGTGATGTTTCAGGGGGCAGCCGAAAACGGATATCCCATATATTATGCTGTATGGAAACAGACAGATATAAGTGTAATGGAAGCATTACTGGAGAGAGGAGCAGACCTGAATAAGAAAGACTATGATCTGCCTTTTCAATGTTTGCTGCGTTATGAACAGGAGGATTTGTACGAAAAGGTAAAACTATTTGTGCGATATGGTGCAGATATTCATACGGACTTTGTTAGAATACCGGGATATTGGAAGCAGCTTTCGGAAATTGAAAAAAAAGAACGAATAAATACGGTAATTTATTTATGGGAATGTGGAATTGATGTGTGGGAATATACAGGTACTGAGTTTGAAAGAACTTTATTACATGATGCAGCAGAACGTTTAGAAGTAGAATATCTTGAAGTTTTATATAAAAACCAAAAGCGCCCAATGAATGGTTTATTAAACGAAAAAGATGTTAATGGAGAGACTCCGCTTTTTTATGCAGTTCGGGCAAATAATCCCGACAATTGTGAGTTTCTTATAAATGAAGGTGCGGATATCAATATAAGAAATAAGGAAGGAAAAACAGCGTATGATATCGCCGTAGAATCCGGATATGAGGAATGTATAGCGATGTTAGAGTGAAAGAGACAGAAAAAATAGCAGGCTGAAAGCAGATTTATCCAGAGTTTTGTGATGAGGAGAAGTGATATTTTGAAGAATAGAAAAAAGATGATCATTATGATAATCATTATTGGAATTATAATTTGCTGTAGTGGGATATACATTAAAAAATTACAGAGCAAACAGCATACGCAAGGATCGAAAGAGGACTCTCTTATTGATGAATACGTCGATCTGTCAGATGATACAGAAGTGGAAAGTTATGAATGGATGTCATATGACAGCGGAGATGTATTGCGTGTTAGAGTTCAATATAAGACGCCGCCTGCAAATAGTTACCAACACAAAGAAGATTACTTTCTGTTTATTCAAGATGAAAATGTCTCACAAATTCTCTTGGTCGATTATGAAGATAAAGGAATCCATGTAGGATTAGACGAGGGAACGGAGTGTACCGGTAATCATAGTTTAGGTGAGGGTTGTAATTTTGATGCACATTTTGAAGACGTTACATTTGATGGGCGGCAGGATCTGGTGATTTCCGTAGGAAACAGCAGGCATGCGGAATACTATTGTGCATATGTGAATGAAGATGGTGCTTTTCGCTATGAAAAATCATTTGAGCATATTCCTTCTTATAAAACGGATGTGAATAAAAAGGTGATTTATGGTTCGGATACAGATGGTATGGGACTGGATTCTGATACAACTTATGAATATAAAAATGGAGAATTTGTATTAATTGATGCTAATGAAGAATAAAGGGGAAAACCTATGAAAACATTACATGCAAAAAATGCAATAATATTAAATATGATATACGCCGGACTGCCGTTCGTCATATTTCTTCTTTTTAGTATAAATGAGTTCCGGGAAGGGGATATACATGGTGGTGCATTTTGGGTACTTTGTTCGATTCTGATTGTCCCGTTCGGAGTATTTGGGGGGATAAGAATATATCGTACACACTGGATTAAATATGGAGATGGAAAAGTTACGATAAGACGCGTCAGTAAAGATTGTATAAATG
>CANRMC010000037.1 GCA_947631605.1 uncultured Lachnospiraceae bacterium | reverse complement strand
ACTTTCAAAAAGTTGCTCAAAATCAAAAATATGCAGTCAAAATGAAACTAAGTGGAATTTACTTTTTCATTTAACCTCTTCCGTACTATTCTTACATTTTGCCCCTTTCTTGACGACTTCGAGCGGCTTACTTTATCCCTTTTTGTATTTCTCTTGCATTTCTCTTACAACTTTTCTATACTATTTTTATGCAGGAAAGACTTCGACGAGAGGGTTCATCCGATGAATAAAAATGAAGAATATGAAATGACAATTGAAGATATAGGAAATGACGGAGAAGGTATCGGCCACGTTGACGGAATGGCTGTTTTTGTAAAGGACGCCCTGATCGGCGACCACATACGTCTGAAGATCATGAAGGTAAAGAAGGGCTATGCTTACGGCAGGCTGTTAGAAATCCTTCAACCCTCCGATTTTCGAACAGAACCGGTCTGCACCAATGCCAGAGCCTGCGGAGGCTGTACGCTTCAGCATATGATCTATACGGAGCAGCTCGCCTACAAATGGAACAAGGTAAAGAACTGTCTGGAACGAATTGGCGGCATTTCCAACGCTGCTTCTCTTATGGAGCCGGCATACGGTATGGAGCATCCTTATGCTTACCGCAACAAAATGCAATTTCCGGTAGGGACCGACAAAAACGGAAATGCGGTTCTGGGGTTCTATGCCGGTCATACCCACTCTCTGATCCCGCTAAAGGAATGTGCCGTAGGGCATCCGATCAACAAGTATCTGCTTCCGGTTATTCAGAATTTCATCAATAAATTCCACATTCCGGTATATAATGAGGAAACACACACCGGACTTATCCGCCACATTCTCACAAGAGTCGGATTTCAGACCGGCGAGCTGATGGTATGCGTGGTAATAAACGGGAACCGGATCACGCACTCTAATGTTCTTTATGAAATGTTAAATGATGCTGTGCAGATATATAATGAAAAATCACCGGAGCGCCCTCTCACGCTGGCGTCTCTGATGTTTAATGTCAATACGGACAAAACGAACCGCATATTAGGACAAACTTCCCATCTGCTGTTCGGTAAGGAATATATCACAGACTATATCGGAGATATTGCATTTCGAATTTCTCCTCAGTCTTTCTATCAGGTGAATCCTGTGCAAACGAAGGTGTTATATGGGAAAGCGCTGGAATATGCCGCACTCAAAGGGACGGAAACTGTCTGGGATATGTACTGTGGGATTGGAACCATTTCCCTGTTTCTCGCCAAAAACGCCGGACAGGTTTACGGCGTTGAAATTCTGCCTCAGGCGATAGATGACGCCAAGACAAATGCCCGCCTGAACGGTATTCAGAATGTATCATTTATGGTCGGCAAAGCAGAGGAAGTTGTTCCGCAGATTTACGAATCCGGCGCAAACGGAGCTAAGGCGGATGTCGTAGTTGTGGATCCTCCGCGGAAAGGCTGCGACGCTGCGCTTCTATCCACGATCGTAAAAATGGCTCCAAGCCGTATGGTTTATGTTTCCTGCGATCCTGCTACCCTTGCCAGAGATCTGAAATATCTGACGGAACATGGCTTCGCGTTGCAGAAAGTCGCAGTGGTGGATCAGTTTTGCCACAGCACGCATGTGGAGACATGTGCGCTCTTAACAAAAGAAAACCAAAAGTAATCTAGCTTTTAGAAACAAACTCGTCTTTGTGAACACGGAAGGAATGTGGAAAATCTGCATTCCTTTTTCATCAAAAATAAAGATACACATTGTGTAAATTATCTAAAAGTGATATAATATACACAAAGTGTAAAAGGGAGGTTTTTTTATGGATAATTTAACGAAATGTCAAAAGGAAATAAAAAGATTAAGAAAAGAAACAGGTATGAATCGTAAGGAATTTTGTGCGTATTATGGCATTCCTTATCGAACTGTAACTGAATGGGAACGAGGAACAAGAACAGCGCCTGATTATGTTTTAAGGTTATTAAATTATTACATTAAAACAGAAAAAATGAAAAAAGAAAGTGAGGAGAAAAATGGCAAAGATAATTAAAGATATGATTCATGCGAATGGGATCGATATAGGCATTTATACAACAGATTTTGAAAATGAATTTATTTCATTAACAGATATTGCAAGATATAAAAACTCTGAGGATCCTAGATTTGCAATTCAAAACTGGATGAGAAATAGGAATACAATTGAATTTCTTGGATTATGGGAGATATTATCAAATCCAAATTTTAACCGTGTGCAATTCGAAGCGATTAGAAATGAGGCTGGATTAAAAATCCCCGCCTCGGTTTATCCGAAGCGGGGGTTTCTTAATTATCTAAAAGTTATTTTTCTAAAGAATCTTTGAATCAGGCTTTGCCTGCGGCTTTTGCTTCCTTCTTTGCCTGCTTTGCCGCAATCGCCTTATCGGTCGGTCTTACCATAATGAGACAGATCAAAAGTGCAATGATATATAGTGCGATCGTTGCAAAAAGCACTGTCTGGTATCCGGTTGGATTTACCGCAACCATTTCGATCGTACCATCGGAAAGCGCATGCTCAATTTCAATCGGCTGACCGAATTTATTTACGATCCAGTTTGCCATCTGGTTTCCGGTAAGTCCTGCAAACGCCCAAGCGGACAAGGTCAGACCATGGATCGCACTGATATTACCCATACCGTAATGGTCGGAAAGAAGCGTCGGCACATTGGAGAAACCACCGCCGTATCCGGCGTTTACTACGAAGATCAGACCAAGTACCAAAACAGTCAGCAGGATATTTCCGTTTCCGTTCTTGATACCGGAGGTCAGGATTACGATACCGGTAAACGCAATGGAAAGAATAAATATCAGCTTGTAGATCGTATTTCTATCCTTCATCTTGTCTGCCCAAGCGGAAAAACCAAGACG
The DNA here is from genome assembly GCA_947631605.1 of uncultured Lachnospiraceae bacterium. GTDB lineage: Bacteria > Bacillota > Clostridia > Lachnospirales > Lachnospiraceae > CANRMC01. Next base: position 17,351 of record CANRMC010000037.1, on the reverse strand, counting down.
GCCGCCGGCATTGAAAATAGCGGAAATCGTTGAAATAATACCTACGAAGCTTGCAAGACCGATACATTTTACGATCATCTTTTCCTGTGAGATGAGTGCAAGACCACAGGTAATATTGATATAGAACATCAGCCAGATACCGATATAATTGGTAATCGGCTTTGTCTTGATGACAGCCCACATGCTCTGTCCTTCTTCTTTCTTCTGCGGCTCGTGCCAGCCATCCGGTTTCTTTAAGAGCAGATGTCCGACAAACATCATAACGAAGTATACGCCGGCCAAAATCCAGAACATCTTGTAGATACCGCCTTCGCCAAGTCCGTCCAGCATTGCCTGCATGATCGGGCTCGCGATTGCTTTTGCGGCGCCGAAGCCTGCAACCGCAAGACCGGTTGCAAGACCTTTACGGTCCTCAAACCAAAGCATCAGAGTCTTAACCGGAGACAGATAACCGGTACCAAGTCCGATACCCATGATAAATCCATAGCAGACATAAATACCGATCAACGCAAGAAGGTTTCCTCTATGCGCACCGCCGTAATAAATGAAATAGCCTGTACCTGCCATACCTGCTGCGAAGAAAATTGCTGCGATCAGAGAAGATTTGTGTATATCCTTCTCAACGACATTTCCCAGAAATGCAGCAGACATACCGAGGAAAAAGATAGCGAAACTGAACGCCCACTCGGTTGCACCTTTTGAAAATCCTATGTAATCGGCGATTTCCTGACTGAAGATTGACCAGCAGTAAACAGTACCGATACTGCAATGCAGAAGCAATGCAGAAGCAATGCAGGAATCGCCGCACGGATCCATTTATTGGAGCGCCAGCCTTTTTGTGTTGTTACATTTTCTTCCTTACCCATAACCGTACTTCCTTATTCTAAAGTATTTTGTTGAATATAAAATTCATATCTTTATTATTATATACGCATAAAGTTCAGGTTTCAACCATAAAATTCATTCTAATCATATATGGATTCTCTATCCCAGTCTATGATCCTGCCATCCGCAGCGTCGATCTCAAAATCGTACTCCATGCCGTCATAACGGATCTCCCCTTCATATACCAGTCTTCCATCATCATATTCCTGATAAATCCGGATATCGGAATCGGCTGCGCCGGGAACTTCGCTGAGAGCAATCCTCTTTGCCTCGGCTTCGCCAATATCTCCGGTATTATTACTGCCCGCATTTCCGGTATTATTACCACCTGCATTTCCGATATTGTTATCCTGGCTGCCGTTCATGAAACTGCCGATTGAAGAACCCTGCTGGGTACTGCTCTGGGTATCATTCTGCATATTGTTGTCTGCCTGACCGCCCGTCTGGGTATCATTCTGCATATTGCTGCCCGCCTGTGTATCGTTTTGCGTATAACTGTCCGGCTGGCTGTTACTTTGAGTATTGTTCTGAATATTGCCGTTATTCTGACCGGCAGCGTTCTGCTGGGCATTGCCCGGAATCTTCGCATCCTCCATGACATCAGAATCAAACATCACATCGGAATCATCTACGTCATCACAGGATGTAAAAGTAAAAAGCATAGCTGTAAAAAGCGCAAGCACTGCAAATTTCTTTTTCATAGATATCCCTCCTTCTGAACAAACTCTATTCCAATTAAAAACATTTGTCAATCCCGCTTTTTTCCTCTCGTGCATACATGAACCAACACACAGAGAACGCCGGTGATCACCATATCCGGAAGCGTATTTCCGACCGGCGTATCTACCTTCATCAGAAGCCGGTACAGGACAAATCCCACCAGCCAGATGATCAGATTCAAAACATTTACCTTTTCTTCACTCCGGTCCTTTTTCAAAATGAAATAATCCACGCTCTGAATGGCGATCATCGGAGCAAATACGGAACCGATGAAATACAGGAAATCCGTAATGTCGTCCATCGGAAAGATAACCGCACCGATGGTTCCGATGACAGCAACCACTGCTGCCGCCCATTTTTCATTTATCCGTTTGGAAACGGTGACACTGGAGACGCCGGCGGAATAAGCGTCCAGAAATGTGGTGGTAACGGTAGAAAGAACTATTATTACCAGACCGGCTATGCCAATTCCCGCTTTCAGCATAATCTGGGAAATATCATATTCTCCGGTAAAGATTGCCGTTCCCATGCCGATCACATACATCCAGCAGCTCACAAACCCGTAGGTCAGGGAGCTGGTTAATGTGGCGGCAAAAGGCTTCTCTGCATCTTTGGTATAGTCGCTGATGAGCGGAAGCCACGAAAGCGGCATCGCAACGGAAAGCTCCACTGCAGCTCCAAAGGTCATGCTTTCTCCGGTGATGATCGTAGCTGCAGTATCTTTAAAGATAACAAAACAGAGTACCACAGTCAGGATAAAAAGCGCCGTCATTGCTATTACATTTAGTTTGCCCAGATTTTTGATTCCTATTAAAATCCAGAGTAAGATCAATCCGCCGATCACGATGCACCATACCCATTTTCCAGTATGGAAAATCTGTTCTGCGGAAAGCGCGCCGTCATAGATCATGATCCCGGTCCAGCCAACCAGCTGCAGGATATTTAAGAAGGCAAACAGAAGGCTTCCGTACTGCCCGAAGCTTCGTTTTACAGTTTCCATTGCGCTCTTTCCCGTATAACCGCCGATCAGTCCGGCAAAGAAAAGTAATGCGCATCCAATGATATGTCCAACAATGATTGCAAGAAGACCGGTCTTAAATCCCAACGGCGCCAGATATGTACCTGTAATGATCTCCGCCAGAGAAACACCCGCGCCAAACCAGACCAGTCCGTTCGAAAATACCGAAGTTTTTTTCGTCTGTTCCATAAAAATCTCCTTTATCTACATTCTTTTACAATTCGAGGTCCAAAATTCCATATCCGTGATCCATCGGTCCGGAGCCTGCGCCCAGATCCAGCATAGCGGACAATGCGCCGGAAATGTAATTCTTTGCCCGGCTTACCGATGTATCCAGATCATACCCTTTTGCCAGATTAGAGGCAATCGCGCTGGACAGCGTACAGCCGGTACCGTGGGTATTCGGATTGTCAATTCGTTTTCCGTAAAACCATTTGTAAGAATGATCCTGATAAAGGACGTCGTTTGAATCGTTTAAATTGTGTCCGCCCTTGCAAAGAACGGCGCAATGATAGGTTTCACTGATCTTTCCTGACGCTTCTATCATATCTTCCTCTGTTCTGATATTCATTTCAGCCAGAATTTCAGCTTCCGGAATATTCGGCGTCAGAACCTCCGCAAGGGGAAACAGTTCCTCTTTCAAAGTCTGAACCGCGTCGTCGCTTATCAGTTTTGAACCGCTGGTTGACGCCATGACCGGATCGACTACGATATGCTTCGCTCCGTATTCCTTCAGTTTTTTTGCGATCATCCGTATCAGACCGCTGCCCGATACCATACCAATTTTTACTGCGTCCGGAAAAATATCCGTGAAGATACAGTCCAACTGCTCTCCTAGAAATTCAGGCGTCACCTCCATGATATCTGTGACTCCGGTTGTATTCTGCGCGGTGAGTGCGGTTATTGCACTCATGGCATATACATGGTTTGCCAACATGGTTTTGATGTCTGCCTGTATTCCGGCGCCTCCGCTGGAATCACTTCCAGCGATTGTCAATGCTGTTTTCATATGTCTTCCTCCTTCATGAAACCATTTGCATCATTTTCTATAGCGACACAAGGTGGTGCCCCCGGTGTGCCGCTTCCTTCGGTGACATAACATATATGTCACAGAATTTCTTTAATTCAGCCTGCTTTGCCCAACTTGCAGCGTCATAGATCCCTACGGTCTTAAAACCCGCCTTTCGGGCGGTGAGGACTGCATGCAGGGCGTCCTCGAAGATCAAAGTCTCCTGCGGTTTTGTCTTCATAAATCCTGCCGCCATCAAAAACAGATCCGGCTGTTCTTTCCCGCATCCGACGTCATCCGACGTGAAAATATGATCGATGTATTTCGATATTCCAAGCCTTGCAAACGCTGCCTCCGCCATAACCTTTTTACTTGTTGTCGCAACCGTGACCGGAAGGTCTTTTTCCTTCAGAAAACGCAGGAGTTCTTCCGCTCCTTCTTTCAGCGGGATATCCTGCTCATAACGGCACAGCATATTGTCTACGATCCCCTGCATGATTTCCGGCACAGTAAGATCAAGTTCGTAAGTATCGATCAGATAACGGCAGCCCTCTTCCATCGTCATGGAAAACATAACCGTTCCCAGATTTTCTTCCGGCGTTTTTCCCAGACTTTCTATATAAAGCGCAGGTGCCCGGTTCCATAAGGGCATGGAATCAAGCAGAACGCCGTCCATATCAAAAATAATTCCTTTTATCATAAAAGACCTACCGTTTCTTTCGTGCGTTCCAGCAGTTTGGCCGTCTTCCCCTCGATATCTTTCTGAGCAAAGATCGCGCTGATAACAGCGATTCCTGCGATACCGCTTCCGGAAAGTTTTGTTACGTTTTCTTCCGTAATGCCGCCGATAGCAACCACAGGAATCCGTACGGCTTCACAGATTTCTTTTAAAACCTGGTGCGGCACAGATGCAGCGTCTTTTTTGGATCCGGTTGGAAATACGGCGCCCACGCCGAGATAATCGGCGCCTTCTTTTTCCGCAAGCAGCGCCTGCTCTACAGTCTGAACGGAAACGCCGAGAATTTTGTCCTTTCCCAGCCTTTTACGGACTTCCCCCGCCTCCATATCCTCCTGACCTACGTGAACGCCGTCGGCATCCATTTCTTCTGCGATTTTCACGTTGTCATTGATAACAAACGGAACGTGATAGTTTCGGCACAGCTCTTTGATCTCAAGTGCTTCCTTCAGAAATTCCTCGTCTTTCAGTTCCTTCTCCCTTAACTGGACAAAGGTAACACCGCCTTTTAAGGCTTCTTCTACATCATGATACAGCGTTCTTCCGTTTAACCAGCTCCGGTCCGTCACTGCATATAAGAGTAATGTTTCTTTATCGAATTTCATACTTTGCTCTTTCCTCCAATGTTTTACCGTCCATGTTGTAAACGGCATCTATGATCCGGTTCCGGTATGTAGAATTTCCTTCCCCTTCCTGCATATGTTCATAACCGATCTCACCGGCAATTCCCATGACACAGACTGCTGCCGCCGCTGCCTTTAGCGGTTCTTTCGGATTTGCTACAAGAAATGCCGTCATCATACCGGATAACTGGCAGCCGGTTCCTGTAATCTTCCCCATTTCCGGACGTCCGTTCCGGATAACATAGCAGCTATCTCCGTCCGCAACCAGATCGATCGCGCCCGTTATGGCGATAATGCAGCCAAGTTCTTTCGCCAGTTTCTTAACAAACTTCACAGCGTCATCCAGCGTTTCCTCCGTTACGCTGTCCGCCACATCTGCATCCACGCCTTTTGTCGTTCCGCTTCCGGTTGCCAAAGTCTTGATCTCGGAAATATTTCCGCGGATCACGTCAAATTTTACGTCCTGAACCAGCTTTATTGCTGTGTCTGTACGGAGTCTGCTCGCACCGGCGCCGACCGGATCCAGCAGCACTTTGTGGCCCAGCTTATTTGCCGTATTTCCGGCAAGAAACATAGACGGTATCGTCCTTTGGTTCAGCGTTCCGATATTGATATTCAGCCCGCCGCAGATTGTAGTTATGTCAACTACATCTTCGGAATTATCGGACATGATCGGACTTCCTCCACAGGCAAGAATGATATTTGCCACGTCATTCACCGTCACATAATTTGTGATGTTGTGTACCAATGGTACTGTCGTTCTTACATTTTCCAAGCATGTTTTCATAGTTTTTCCCTCCTGTTTTTTAAGAACGATTCGGATAGCAGGAAAAAAGCGGCATCCAAATCCGGATACCGCCTGCTTACATTCTTTCATCAGACCGATGGAACTCACCCGCCTGACATCATTTCCCTACGTTGGCATTATCCAAATCAGGTTGTAGGTCGAAGCGGTACCAGCTTCCTCTCAGCCCATTACCATGAGCTCCCTGTTATTTATGTCACGATTTATTATAATATGACGCTGTCAAAATGTAAACGGTGAATTATGCGCCGTGCCAAAATGTGAGTCATGCGCTGCACCATCATGTAAATCATCCGCCATGCTATAAGGTCATAATTACCCAAGCACCTCTTTTGCCTTTTCCGGCAGTTCCCGGATATCCGGAATCTCCGGCGTTCCTTCCGGCACTTTTCCAAATCCGTAGGCAGCATAGATAAATGGGATTCCGGCTTCCATGGCAGAATTGTAATCGCCCATGATGTCGCCTACATAAACCGCCTTGTCCAGGTGGTTCCGTTCCACCACAAGCCTGATATTATAGCCCTTTCCATGCTGGGTTCTTCCGTAGCTTTCAATATCGTCAAAAAAATCTTCCAGCTTATGGTATTTCAGAAACGCCTCAATATATCCCTCCTGACAGTTGCTTACGATAGCAAGAAAATAGTTCTCATGCAGTTTTGCAAGCGTTTCCTCCAGACCGTCAAAAAGCCTGCCGCCGTGTTTTTCAATATATTCATTTTCGTAATCGGTACAGAGATTCAGAAGCTCCATCGCTCGTTCTTTCGTATCGTTGCAGAAAAAGGAATATGCGATCTCTTCCATCGTAAGTCCCATGTAGCCTTTCATCTGCTCATAACTCATCTCATAGTCTGCGTCCGGTATGGACTTTAGTTTTTCGTTCCATGAATCCACTACAGTTTCCGAAGAATCCCACAGTGTTCCGTCCAGATCGAAAATAATGCCTTTTTTCATGTTTCGTTCTCCTGCTTCAACAAAATTTATGCGTTATTTATGATGATCTCATAATCTTTCTCGAATACTTCCTGCGGCGCCAGAATATTTCCGTATTCCCGTTCTTCCAAGGTTCCCGCAAAGCTTTCCTTATCGCATCTTCCGTACCAAGGTTCAATACAGATAAACGGCGCCTGTTTCCCTGCCGGCGACCAGAGTCCGAAAAGCGGCGCATCGAATTTCACTGTAAGATACGGCTGTTTTTCTGCACTGCAGATACTTACTACACTTGCCTGACGTCCTTCGATGATGAGAGCGTCCCGATCAAACATATGGGCGTCTACAGGCAGCATGCCGCCATGGGTAGAAAGGACCAGATCTTCTTTTTCCACCAGACCGTTTTTACTGAGCAGGGAATACGTCAGGTCTTTTTCCGTATCAAACGAAAGATAATAGTCGGTCTGCTTTCCTTTTCCATTTAACGGACACATGAACGCCGGATGTCCGCCGATGGAAAAATACATATTCTTTGTATCTTCATTTTCCACCTTCCAGATGACTTTGAGGCTGTTTCCGTTCAGGACATATCCGATGGAAAGGGTGAACCGAAACGGATATTTCGCATAGATTTCTTCATTGGAAGCAAGAGAAAACCTTGCTTCGGTATCCGACGCCGACTGAAGGGCAAACTCCATATCTCTCGCAAATCCATGCTGCCCCATTGGATAGGCTTTTCCTTCATAAATAAATTCCTTATTTTTCAGGCTGCCTACGATCGGAAAGAGTACCGGCGCACTCCGCTTCCAGTATTTTTCATCCGCATTCCATATATATTCACAACCGTCCTTCTTACTGACGATACTTCCGATCTCCGCCCCGAAAGAATGTATCGTCACCTTTAATATTTCATTTTCCAATATCGTATCCATTTGCAATCCTCCTCATTTTTATTATTCCAAAAGTGTAAACTGCTGCCCGTCACGGGTGATATCCATGATCTTGCCGGCATATTCCGGATGTTTTTTCTGAAATGCTTCTATGATATCATACTGTCCCCACATATGCATCGGAAATACTTTTTCCGTATCCGTATATTCCAGAAAAAGCTCCATACCCTCAAACGCGTGGTTTTCCAATCTGGGATCCAGAGGAAAGAATGCGACATCAATATGTAACCCACGCAGTTTTTCCAATTCCTTCAGAAATTTTTCCCGCATAGCCTCATTCTTCTGTTTCGTCTCTCCGTCCCACACCCAGAGATTAAGATCCCCCGCGTGGAAATATACCTGATTCTCGTAGTATAGCAGATACGCCACGCCTTCATCTGTAGAACGAAGGGTTGTGACTTTCAGAAATTTTCCGTTCTCCGAAATGATCTCCAGATCTGTATTCTTCGGCGCCGGTATGATCCGGCTCTCCAGATCGAGCCCCTGCGTCATGAAAAGCATGGTGCGAAACTTCGCCGACACGCCCTTTCCCAGCACAAAACGTACATAGGGATGACGTTTCAGAATATCGAAGATCTCATCATTATAATGATCTTTATGTTTATGGCTGACAAATACGATCAGCGGTTTTTCCCGCTTCAGTTCCGGTATTTCTCCCTGATAATAATCAAACAGAAAATACAGGGAATTTGTCTCCATCAAAAACCCGCTGTGTCCGATATAAGTTACGACCATATCCGTTCTCCTTTGATTTTCTGTCTGATATTATACATCCTGCCCCGTCACTCTTTCAACCGAAAAATGCTCCGGAAAAATCTCCGGAGCATTCTGCAAGACCGGTTCCGTTACCGGCGCTACGCCATGGCGTTTACCGTTTTATACTTAAACAGCATTTCGGCATGGTTCTGTTCCTCGATCTGGATATCCGCCAGAAGTTTACGGATCTTAGCGTCTGAGAATATAAAGACATCGGTATTATACTCACCGGATACCAGTTTCTCGGTTGCGATACAATCGGTTGCAAGAAAACAATCGGACTGCTTATCCTCTGAATTATCCATGGACATATAGGTGGCTGTCGGATTGTAATCTTTACCATCGGAATCGTTACAGTCACACTGCGGAACCTCTCCGGTGATCACCTGCTCCAGTGAATCATAGTGCTTCTGCTCTTTCTTCTGCAAAGTCTGGAATAAGTCCTTTAGTACCGGATCCTTTGCTTCTCTGCTGTACTTTCCATACTTCTCAATACAGGTCTGCTCCTGTGTCTGAAGATCCTTCAATGCTGTGATTTCTTTTTCTTTCAATACCATCATTTACACCTCTGTTCTTGTTATTATCCGAAGACATTCCTAGTATGTACCGGAAAAATGGAAAATATACACAATTTCAGAACACGGACTTCATTTTCTGATTTTGGGATTGCGAATGCCAGGAAGAACCGATATAATAAATGCCGAAAGGATGAAATTATGTATCGGTTACTGATCATTGAAGACGACAGAGGCATTGCGGAAGCGATTTCCGAACAGGCGAAGCTCTGGGAACTGCAGGTGCATATTGTTGAGAATTTTCGGAACGTGATGACGGAGTTCGCGGAATTTGAGCCGCATCTCATTCTGCTGGATATTACTCTGCCATTTTTTGACGGCTATCACTGGTGTGAGGAGATCCGAAAGGTATCCAAGGTGCCGATCATCTTTATTTCTTCCGCTTCCGACAACATGAATATCGTCATGGCGATCAATATGGGCGCAGATGACTTTATCGCAAAACCCTTTGACCAGAATGTTCTTACCGCGAAAATTCAGGCAATGCTCAGGCGCACCTATGATTTTTCTTCTTCCGTTCCGGTCCTGGAACATAAGGGTGCGTTACTGAATACCGGAGACAATACGCTTACCTATCAGAACGAAAAAATCCCCCTCAGCAAAAACGAGTACCGGATCCTCCTTACACTGATGGAAAATAAAGGAAAGGTGGTAAGCCGGGAAAAACTGATGCAGTTTTTGTGGGAGACAGATAGTTTTGTAGATGAAAATACTCTGACCGTAAACGTAGGGCGGCTGCGGAAACGGCTGGAACAGGCAGGGCTCGATAACTTTATCACCACCAAATTCGGGGTGGGATATATCATTACGGAATCCTGACAGGGATATAGGAGGCAGTATGGATTTTTTACGCAGTTATATCAGACAGCACCGCTTCGTTCTGATTTCCTATCTTTTATTCTTTGTGATCTTCACACTGACATTTCTTCTGTACCGGCTTCCGCTTGTTGCAGTTTTCTATCCGTTTCTGCTCTGCTTTCTTATCGGAGCGGGATTTGTCATTTATGATTATTCCAGAGCGCTTAAACACCATAAAAGGCTAGGTAAGATTGAAAAGCTTTCTGCGGATATTCTGGCTGGAGAACCGCCGGCAACCGGCATTTTGGAAGCAGATTATCAGGACCTCATCCAGCTTCTCCTTGAAGAACAGAAGGAACTTAAATCTGCCGCCAATCATAGATATAACGACATGGTGGACTACTATACCGTCTGGGCGCACCAGATCAAAACACCTATCGCTTCCATGCGTCTGCACCTTCAGAACGAGGATTCGCCTTTGTCGAGAAGATTAATCTCCGATCTTTTTCGGATCGAACAATATGTGGAAATGGTTCTTATGTTTCTCCGGCTGGATTCCGAAACGACAGATTATGTGTTCCGCAAACAGGACCTGGACGCTATTATCCGCCCGTCCATCCGTAAATTCTCCGGCGAATTTATTGAGCAAAAGATCACTCTTATATATGAACCGATCCATTTCGACGTGGTGACAGATGAAAAATGGCTTTCCTTTGTCATTGAGCAGGTGCTTTCCAACGCCCTGAAATATACAAAGCAGGGACATATCGCGATAAAGCTGGAAAGACCTGATTGCTTATGCATCGAGGATACGGGGATCGGAATTCTGCCTGAAGACCTGCCCCGCATTTTTGAAAAGGGCTATACGGGATATAACGGCAGGGAAAACCGACGGGCAAGCGGGATCGGACTATATCTCTGCAAACGGATCTGCGAAAACCTCGGCATTTCCATTTCGGCGGAGTCCGTTCCGGACAAAGGCACTACGATCCGCATAGATCTTAAGCAGAAAAAAATAGAATACGAATAAAGATGTGACAAAATTGTAAGATTTGAAAGGGGATTTGTAAGCCGAAGCAATGGAGGCAGAAATCCCTTTTTTGATACGATATATGCAGAAATTCAAAAGTAAAGGAGAATTTTTGTAATGAGTATGCTGGAAGTAACAAATCTCAGAAAAGTCTACACCACCCGTTTTGCCGGAAATCAGGTAGAGGCCCTGAAAAATGTATCCTTTTCCGTAGAAGAGGGAGAATACATTGCTATCATGGGAGAATCCGGTTCCGGTAAAACCACCCTGTTAAATATCCTCGCCGCTCTGGATAAACCAACCGATGGCAGCGTTATTTTAAATGACAGGGAACTCACCCACATCAGGGAATCCGAAGTTTCTGCATTCCGCCGGGATAATTTAGGCTTCGTCTTTCAGGAATTCAACCTGCTGGACACCTTCACACTGGAGGATAATATCTATCTTCCTCTGGTTCTCGCCGGCAAAAGTCATCAGGAAATGAGCGAACGAATCGCCCCGATCGCAGACCAGCTTGGGATTCGGAAACTTCTCCGGAAATATCCCTATGAGGTATCCGGCGGTCAGAAACAGCGTGCCGCCGTTGCCCGCGCACTGATCACCGAGCCGAAGCTCATTCTTGCCGATGAACCAACGGGCGCACTGGATTCTAAAGCAAGCAGCGAGCTTCTTCAGCTCTTTTCCGAAGTAAACCGAAAAGGACAGACCATTCTTATGGTGACGCACTCGGTCAACGCCGCAAGCCATGCAAACCGGATACTATTTATTAAAGACGGCGAAGTCTTCCACCAGATCTATCGGGGAAACAGCACCAACGAGCAGCTGTATCAGAAAATTTCCGAGACGCTGACTATTCTTGCGACAGGTGGTGACAGAAGATGAAGATCGGATTTTATATGAAACTTGCATGGACCGGTATTAAAAAGAACCACAAACTGTATCTCCCGTATATCATGACCTGTATCTGCATGACAGCCATGTATTACATCATCAACAATTTGCAGTATTCAGCCTTTCTGGATACACTGCCCGGTTCCGCCACCATAAGCGCAGTATTAACCTGGGGTTCCTGGGTTATCGCCTTTTTCTCCGTTATCTTCTTATTTTATACCAACTCTTTTTTAATTCGGAGGCGTAAGAAGGAATTTGGTCTGTATAATATTCTGGGTATGGGAAAAAAGCACCTGAGTTTAATCCTTGTATGCGAAACCATGATCATTATGCTTTTTTCCTTCGGAGCCGGACTCTCTCTGGGCATTCTGCTCTCCAAGTCCGCAGAGCTTCTGATGATAAACATTATGGAAGGAGAAATTGTTTACCGGTTTTCCATGGAGCCGGCATCGATTCTCGCATCGATTTTTATGACGGTTATCATATACGCAGGAATTTTCTTCCTGATCTTCTTAAATGCATTGCGCCAGATCCGCACAGCGAATCCGATCGCCCTGCTGCACAGTGAAAACGTAGGGGAAAAGCCGCCGAAATCCAACTGGCTGCTGGGACTTTCCGGTCTTATCCTGCTGATAACCGCTTACTGGATCTCCGTTACGATTGCCGATCCAGTCGCTTCTCTTATGTACTTTTTTATCGCCGTACTGCTGGTAATTCTGGGAACTTATTTATTATTCATGGCAGGCTCTGTCCTGTTCTGCCGAATCTTACAGAAGAAAAAGGGCTATTATTATAAATCCAATCATTTTGTGTCTGTTTCCTCGATGATGTATAGGATGAAACGAAACGGCGCAGGACTTGCTTCTATCTGTATTCTGGCTACCATGGTACTGGTTATGATGTCCTCCACTACCAGTCTTTACTTCAGCGAGGAAGAAATCCTTACCAAACGGTATCCCAGAGAGATCAACATGGCGTTTATCATGAAATCCCCGGACGACCTTTCTGATGAAAAGATTTCCGTACTGGAACAGGATATCCGGACTGCGGCAGCCCCTTATCAAGCCTCTTTCGAAAATGTCTGTTCCTATCGGGATATCGCGTTTTATGGTATTTTCAAAGATGATGTCATCATGATGGATAACACCACGGAAGCCGATTATAATTACGATACGGCTTCGGATTTCTACGACTTTTTCTTCATTCCTCTTTCCGACTACAACCGTCTGACGGGAAAGAACGAAACGCTGTCCAAAAATGAAGTTCTCGTCAGTGTATACCGCAGCGATTTTGTACCGCAGGAGCTGAACTTTCAAGGAAAGGACGGAATAAAAACTTATCAGGTGAAGAAAGAAATTTCAGATTTTGACTTGGAAAACGGAGACGCCATGATGTCCAACCTTCCAACCATGACGATCATCGTTCCGGATTTTCAGGAAAGCGCAGCATGGATCAAAACATTTAACGATTCCTTAAACCTCCGTTGGGATATATATTTTGATACCGGTCTTTCCAAAGAACAGCAGATTGCCCTGTCGCACAGCCTGAATGAAACCTTCCGGACGCCGGACGCTGAGGAAACATACGGATTATGGAATGCGCGAAGCGAGAGCCGGGAGGCAAACCGGGAGGACTTTTTCGGTTTATACGGCGGACTATTCTATCTCGGCATCATGCTCAGCATCGTATTTATTTTTGCCGCCATACTGATCATCTATTATAAACAGATCTCCGAGGGTTACGAGGATCAGTCGCGTTTTGAGATCATGCAGAAAGTCGGCATGACAAAACAGGAAATCCGGCGAAGTATAAATTTCCAGCTTCTGACCGTCTTTTTCCTTCCGCTGGTCTTCGCTGGTCTCCACCTTATTTTTGCCTTCCCGATCATCCAAAAGCTTCTGCTGTTATTTAACTTTGACAACGTTCTTCTTTTCGCAATGACGACAGCAGGCTGCTTTTTCCTCTTTGCACTGTTTTATTCGCTGGTTTATAAGATTACGTCAAACGCATACTACCATATTGTAAGCGACGCAAAAGAGTAAAGCGATCGATATCCTCTCTCCATATTTTTCACGTTTTGATAAATGATTCTGACATTCTCTGGATATACTAATCCCAATCTTTATTAAAACGTGAAAAAGGAGAACGGTGTTATGGCTAAAAATTATGCGGGTACTGCAAAAGCAATTCTGGAGCATGTCGGCGGCGAAGCCAATGTCTCTCATCTGGAGCATTGTTCCACCCGGCTCCGTTTTACGATAGCGGATCCTTCCAAAGTTGACAAAGACGCCCTCAAAGCGACTTCCGGCGTTATGGGAGTTGTCGGCGGCGGCAATCAATGTCAGGTCGTTATCGGAAACGACGTGATTGAAGTATATGATGAAGTATTAAAATTAGGAACCTTCCAGGGCGGAAGCACGCCTGCGCCGACAGGCGGCAAAAAAGCGATCGGTTCCACCATTCTGGATTTTATCGTAGGCATTTTCCAGCCGCTGGTTCCGGCTATCGCCGGCGCCGGTATTCTGAAAGCGCTTCTCTCCCTGCTTGCTCTGATGGGCGTCATGAGTGCAGACAGCGCATGGTATAAAGTACTGTTTCAGGCAGCGGATTCGGCACTCTATTTCCTGCCGATCCTGGTTGCCGTTACCATGTCCACCAAACTGAACTGTAACCGCCTTGTAGCAGTCGCTTCTGTCGGCGCATTAATTCTCCCCGGCATGACAACTCTGATCGCAGACGGCGTCAGCCTGTGGGGTGTAGAGATTAAAAATATTGCCTATTCTTATCAGGTATTCCCTGCTATCTTAAGCGTCGGCTTCTTATATTTCGTGGAAAAATACATCACAAAAATATCTCCGAAGCCGATCCGTGTCTTTTTCGTCCCTCTCATCTGCTTTGCCATTGTCGTTCCCGTAACGCTTCTCGTTCTGGGACCGATCGGTTATACCGTAGGTCAGGGACTTACCACAGTCATCCTCTTCTTATATGACAAACTGGGCTGGATCGCAGTCGCGCTGCTTGCGGGAATCCTGCCGTTTATGATCGCAACCGGCATGCACAAGGCGTTTGTGCCTTATGCGGTTTCCTCTATTACGGAAATGGGTTCGGAGCTTCTTTATATGCCGGCTTCCCTTGCCCATAACATTTCCGAAGGCGGTTCCTGTTTCGCCGTTGCCCTCCGTACCAAAGATCCGGATATCCGTTCCGCTGCGATCTCCGCGGGTATTTCAGCCATATTCGGCATAACGGAGCCGGCTCTCTATGGTGTTACCCTGCAAAACAAACGGGCGCTTACCGGCGTGGTGATCGGAAGCTTCTTTGGGGGACTTACCGTCGGGCTTGCCGGACTGAAAGCCTTTGTTGCCATGGGACCGGGACTTGCGGGAATGGCGATGTTCGTTGATCCCGAAAATAATATGAATATCGTATGGAGTTTTGTAGGATTTGGCGTTGCGCTTCTCGTTTCTTTTGCGGCAACCATGTTCCTCTATCGGGATAATCATCTGGAAGAATCGCAGGCGCCCGATACAGAAAATACGGAAAATGCCATTGCCAGTCCGATGGACGGCAGGCTGATCCTTCTGGAAGACGTAAATGACGAAGCATTTGCAGGCGGCGTCCTTGGCGACGGCATGGCTGTAATTCCGGAAAAAGGAGAACTTTACGCGCCGGCAGACGCCACGATCGATACCGTCTTTGATTCCAAACACGCAATTTCCATGATGTGCGACAACGGTGCGGAGCTTCTGCTCCATGTAGGGCTGGAAACTGTAAATCTGAAAGGCAGATACTTTGAGCCGCAGGTAAAAAACGGCGACCATGTAAAAGCCGGACAGCTCCTTATGAAATTTGACCTGAAGGCTCTGAAAAAAGAAGGTTATGATCCGGTCACACCGGTCATCATCACCAATGCGGACAATTTCTGGCTTTCCAAAGCGTCCGCCGGAATCATAAAAAGCGGCGACGTTATTTTAGATCTGAAGAAACAGGAGGGATAGATATGGCATTTCCGGAAGGATTTTTATGGGGCGGCGCCATTGCCGCAAATCAGATCGAAGGTGGCTGGAAAGAAGGAAACAAAGGCTTATCCGTAGCAGATGTCGCCACCTACAAACCCAACGTGGATGTAAAAAACTATAAGGCGCACGTTGCCATTTCCAGCGAAGCGATCAAAAAAGCCATGGCGGATACGGACGACACCTATTATCCGAAACGCCGCGGGATCGATTTTTACCACCATTATAAAGAAGACATTGCCCTATTTGCAGAAATGGGGTTCAAGGTGCTCAGGCTTTCCATTGCATGGACCAGACTTTTCCCTACCGGCGAGGAAGAAACGCCGAATCCGGATGGACTTGCATTTTATGAAAATATTTTTCAGGAAATGAAACAGCATAACATAGAACCTTTGGTAACGCTCTCCCACTATGAAATGCCTTTGTCTCTGGCTCTCAAATATAACGGCTGGACAGACCGGCGGGTAGTGGATGATTTCGTCCGTTTCAGCAAGACCTGTTTTGAGCATTACGGGAAATATGTGAAATACTGGCTGAACTTTAACGAAGTAGACAGTATTCTCCGGCACCCGTTTACCACAGCAGGGATCATTCCCGATCTGTGCGGGGAAAAAGGCGAAACCGTCTGCTGCTATCAGGCGCTGCATCATCAATTTGTTGCGGCGGGAATGGTTTCTAAGCTCTGCCACGAAATGATACCGGGAAGTAAGATTGGCTGTATGCTGACAAAGCTCATCACCTATCCTAGAACCTGTGCGCCGGAGGACGTAGCTGCCACCCAGAAGAAAAATCTGGAAAATATGTTTTATTCCGACGTCATGGTGTTTGGAGAATACCCGCGCATGATCCTCCGCGATCTGGAGAACCGGGGAATTCAGATAGAAATGAAAGACGGGGATCTGGACATTATCCGGGAAGGTACGGTAGATTTCGTTTCTTTCAGCTACTATATGAGCATGACAGAATCTGTGGATCCGAATGCGGAACGCACACCGGGAAATACCGTTCTCGGCGTAAAAAACCCTTATCTAAAAAGCAGCGAATGGGGATGGCAGGTAGACCCGATCGGTCTCCGCATTTCTCTGATCGAGCTGTATGACCGTTATAAAAAACCTCTGTTTGTAGTGGAAAACGGTATCGGCGCAAAGGATACGGTGGAAGAAGACGGTTCTATCCATGACGCATACAGGATTGAATATTTCCGCCGCCATTTTATTGAAATGGAAAAAGCCATCGACGCCGGCGTAGAACTTATGGGATATACAAGTTGGGCGCCGATCGATCTGATCAGCGCCTCAACAAGCCAAATGAGCAAACGATATGGTTTTATCTATGTGGATCAGGACGACCTTGGAAACGGTACTCTGAACCGCACGAAAAAAGACAGTTTTTACTGGTACCAGAACGTTATCCGCACAAACGGCAAAAATCTGGACGCTTAATGCAGTAGCAACAGTAAGCCGATAAGAAGAAGGACGAGCCCGATCGGAAAAAAGATGACACCCAGCAGCCGAATTATATTATGACCGAACAGCGTAGCGTCTTCCGGATGTTCCGGATCATAATATACCGGCCGTTCTTTATTCATTTTCTTCGGAAATAGATCAAGTGT
>CANRMC010000036.1 GCA_947631605.1 uncultured Lachnospiraceae bacterium | reverse complement strand
ATGACGAGGCGTGTGCGTATGCTTATAAGCTGGCAGAGGAAAAAGGATATACCTTTATTCACCCGTTTGATGATCTGGAGGTTGCTACCGGACAGAGTACCGTTGCCATGGAAATCATCCGAAAACTGCCGTTTGTGGATTATATCTTAGTTCCGATCGGCGGCGGCGGACTTGCGGCAGGCGTTTCCACGCTGGCAAAAATGCTGAACCCGAATATTAAAGTGATCGGCGTAGAGCCGAAGGGCGCTAACTGTATGCAGGTTTCTCTGGAAAAAGGAGAAGTTACCACCCTTCCGACGGTAGATACCATTGCGGACGGTACTGCGGTTAAAACGCCGGGTACAAAAATCTTCCCATACATTCAGAAAAACATTGATGATATTATAACGGTAGAAGACAGCGAACTTGTAGTCGCATTTCTGGATATGATCGAAAACCACAAGATGATCGTTGAAAACAGCGGACTTTTAACCGTTGCGGCCGTAAAACATCTGAAAGCGGAAGGAGCGAAAGTTGTCTGCATTTTGAGCGGCGGAAATATGGATGTAATAACCCTTTCCTCTGTTGTGCAGCATGGTCTTATAGCAAGAAGCCGGATATTTACCGTATCCATTCTGCTTCCGGATAAGCCGGGCGAACTGATGCGTGTTTCACAGATCATCGCAGAAGCGCAGGGTAACATCATCAAACTGGAGCATAACCAGTTCGTATCATTAAACCGTAATTCAGCGGTGGAACTTGTAATTACAATGGAAGCCTTTGGACCGGAGCATAAGGAGAGTATTCTTAAAATGCTTGCAGAAAAAGGTTACCGTCCGCTTGAAAAACGACCGAAGGCAATCTTTTAATATGGAAAAATATTTTTGCGCCGTCGATATCGGAACCACAACCGTTGCGGTAACGATCATTGACAGATCCGGCATCGTCCTTGCCCGTTCCGGTTTTCTGAATCCGCAGAAAGCCTTTGGCTCGGACGTGATCTCAAGAATAACCAATGCGAAAAAACCGGGATTTCTGGAATCCATGAAAAATGTTCTGCTGGAAGATCTGGAAACATGCGTTTCTTCCATGATCGCAGAATGCATATGCGGACCGGAAAATAAGAAAAATGACGTTCGGATTTCCGATCATATCGAAAAGATCTGTATCGCGGCAAATACCGTTATGGCGTCGATTGTTCTGGGAAAGGATATTTCCGAAATGGGTTTGGCACCGTTTCCGATGCCGTTTCATGAAAATGTAATTATATCCATGTTTGACACGGAAACTCTGGTTCTTGCGGGGGCGTCCGCCTTTCTTGGAGCGGACAGCATTCTGGGCGCTATGTCTCTTGACCTTTCCGAGGGAGAGATTTTGATGGATCTGGGTACAAACGGAGAGATCATTCTTTGCAGTAAGGGCGCATATCACGCCGCAACCGCCGCCTGCGGTCCGGCATTTGAAAACTGTACCAGAAGCAGGGGAATTCACGGCGCAACGACCTTACAGGCAATTTCCAGACTGATCCGTACCGGAAAACTGAAACGGGACGGGATACTGACAGAAGATTTTCTGACAAATGGTCTGGATACGGAAATAAACGGAACCGCTTATCATTTAACGGCTGATATCCTGCGGGAGATCCAACCGGCTGTATCGGCGGTCATTTCCACGCTGTTTCTTCTCATAGAAGACGCGGGATTAAAAAGAGAACAGATAAAAAGGCTCTATCTCTCCGGCGGCTTTGGATTTTATATGAATCTTTCGGATGCGGTAAATCTCGGACTGATACCGGAAAATCTTCTCGACAAGGCAGTAATATCCGGAAATACCTCCCTGAAAGGCGCGGAAAAGATCCTGTCCGTACCGGAATCGCTGCAAGCCTTTGAGAACCTGCGCCGTAAGATCATTTTGCACCAGTATGGCGGCGATGAACGGTATCAGGATTTATTTATCAGAAATCTTACATTTGAAAAGAGAGGACTTTAAAACCTCATGAAACTAATGAGTATCGCCAGCAGCAGCAAGGGTAATTCCATTTTTGTTGGAAGCGAAAACACATCGCTTCTTGTGGATGCAGGCATTACATTAAAACGAATTGAAGAAGGTCTTCGGACCATAGGCAGGACAGGGCAGGAGATTGACGGAATCCTGATCACGCACGAACATTCCGACCATATCAAAGGACTTCCGGTCATCGCAAGGAAATACGGAATTCCCATTTATGCCACACGAGGCACGATTTCAGCCATTTTGGAGCTTTTGGCAAAAGAACATATGGATCCGTCTTTATTTTGTGAAATTGAGCCCAATACGGCGTTTTCAGTGGGGGATATTCAGGTCACTTCCCATTCTGTCTGGCACGATGCGCGGGAACCCGTCTGTTATACCATGGAGTCGGGCGGCAAAAAGATTTCCATAGCTACGGATATGGGCGCCTATGATTCCGATATCGTGGACGCGCTTACGGATTCGGACGCCCTGCTTCTGGAGGCGAATCATGATGTGCGTATGCTGGAAGCCGGTTCTTATCCCTATCCTTTAAAACAGAGGATTCTCGGAAGATACGGACATTTGTCCAACGAAGCCTGCGGACGTCTTTTGAAGTCCATTTTAAATGATCATCTGAAACACGTTTTATTGGGACATTTAAGCAAAGAAAATAATTTCCCGGAGCTTGCGCTTGCAACCGTATCCGAAGAGATCGGATACAATCCTTTTACGGACGATCTGCGGGATTTTCATATACAGGTAGCGGACAGGGAAACCGCCGGTACGCTGTTAGAAGTATAAGTAAACTGGAGAACTTGGAGGAAAACAGGAAATGAAAAGAACAATCATTACGGTAATCGGTCAGGATAAAGTAGGGATCATTGCAAAAGTCTGCAACTATCTTGCCGGCAATAATATCAATATATTGGATATCGCCCAGACCACCGTTCAGGGATATTTCAATATGATGATGATCGTGGACGCTGAAAACGCAGTCAAATCCCATGATGAGATTGCTTCGGAACTGGTTGGTATCGGAGAAGAGATCGGCGTTCAGATCAAGGCGCAGAAAGAAGAAATCTTCAATATGATGCATAGAATCTAAAACAGGCAGACAGTAAGAGATTGGAGAATAAAATATGATCAGTATAAATGAAGTCATTGAAACAAATGAAATGATCCGCCGGATGAATCTTGACGTCCGGACGATCACCATGGGAATCAGTCTGCTCGGCTGCGTGGGAAAGGATGTAGCGGAAACCTGTCAAAAAGTTTACGATAAGATCGTCACATCCGCAAAAGACCTTGTTGCAACCGGAAAAGAAATTTCAAAAATGTACGGGATTCCGATTGTTCATAAGCGTATTTCCGTAACCCCGATTGCCCTTGTCGGAGCCTCTGTCTGCAAAACCAGCGAAGACTTTGTAGAAATCGCAAAGACACTGGACAAGGCGGCTCAGGAAGTGGGCGTAAACTTTATCGGCGGATATTCCGCACTTGTATCAAAAGGAATGACGAAAGCGGATGAACTTCTGATCCGTTCGATTCCTGAAGCGCTTTCATCCACAAATCTGGTATGCAGCTCCGTAAACTGCGGTTCCACAAAAACTGGCTTAAATATGGACGCCGTCCGTCTTTTGGGAGAGATCATCAAAGAAACAGCAGAACTTACGAAGGAACAGGATTCCATCGGCTGCTGTAAATTCGTAGTATTTTGTAATGCGCCAGATGATAATCCGTTCATGGCAGGCGCATTTCACGGCGTTACGGAGGCTGACTGCGTGATCAATGTCGGCGTCAGCGGACCGGGCGTCGTAAAAGCCGCATTGGAGGCGGTAAGAGGGGAAAGCTTTGAGATTCTCTGCGAAACGATCAAACGTACCGCATTTAAGATCACCCGCGTAGGGCAGCTTGTTGCAAAAGAAGCGTCCTCCCGTCTGGGCGTACCTTTCGGTATCGTGGATCTTTCTCTAGCACCGACGCCGGCTGTCGGTGATTCCGTCGGCGAGATTTTGGAAGAGATCGGTCTTGAATATGCCGGCGCACCGGGAACAACGGCAGCGCTTGCCCTGCTGAACGATCAGGTAAAGAAGGGCGGCGTAATGGCGTCTTCTTATGTCGGCGGTCTTTCCGGTGCGTTTATTCCTGTCAGCGAGGATCAGAGAATGATCGACGCCGTATCGGCAGAAGCGCTTTCACTGGAAAAACTGGAAGCCATGACCTGCGTCTGCTCCGTCGGTCTGGATATGATCGCGGTTCCGGGTTCCACGTCCGCGGCTACGATCTCCGGCATTATTGCTGATGAAATGGCAATCGGCATGGTAAACCAGAAGACAACCGCCGTCCGTTTGATCCCGGTCATTGGTAAGGAATACGGCGACCGTGCGGAATTTGGCGGACTTTTGGGGTATGCGCCGATCATGAAAGTCAACAATTATTCCTGTGAACGGTTCATAAACCGGGGCGGCAGGATTCCTGCTCCGATTCACAGCTTTAAGAATTAACGATTGTCTGGATTTCAGGCAGGAGGAACAGGTTTTATGGAAACCCTTGCATTATCTGATGAAATTCTGATGTCGGTGGAAAAACCGGCCAGATATATCGGAAATGAATACAATATGGTAGTAAAAGATCCGGAACAGGTCGAGATCCGTTATGCGTTCTGTTTTCCGGATGTATATGAGATCGGCATGTCCCATCTGGGGATGCAGATCTTATATGATATGCTGAATCAACGGGAAGATACCTACTGCGAACGGGTATATTCCCCATGGCCGGATCTGGACCGGATCTTACGGGATAAAAAGATACCGCTTTTTACGCTGGAGACGCAGTCTCCGGTGCGTGATTTTGATATTCTCGGCATAACCATTCAATATGAAATGTGCTATACGAATATTCTTCAGGTCTTGGATCTGTCACAGATTCCGATCTTTGCGAAAGACCGGACAAAAGAACATCCGATCGTGATCGGCGGCGGTCCCTGCGCCTATAATCCGGAACCGATCGCAGATTTTTTTGACCTTTTTTATATCGGGGAAGGAGAAGTCAGTTATCCGCCGCTTCTGGAGCTTTATAAAACTTATAAGAAAAGTTCCATGTCAAAACAGGAATTTCTCCTGAAAGCCGCAGAGATCGAAGGCATTTATGTGCCTTCTTTGTATGAAGTCACATATAACGCAGACGGTACGATAGAAACGATACAGCCGAAATACGAAAATGTTCCCGCAAAGGTAAAAAAAGTGATCGTCACGGATTTCAATGCCGCTCCTTATCCGATGAAGCCTCTGGTTCCTATGCTGCGAGCGACACAGGACAGGGTAGTGCTGGAGATCATGCGGGGCTGTATCCGCGGATGCCGGTTCTGTCAGGCGGGCATGGTATACCGTCCAACCAGACAGAAAGACTGCGAAACGATGAAGAAATATGCGGAAACCATGCTCCGAAATACGGGATATGAAGATATTTCATTAAGTTCTTTAAGCTCCAGCGATTATGAATATCTGGAGGAACTGATTAAATTTCTGATCGAGCAGATGGAAGAAAACCATGTGAATATTTCCCTGCCTTCCCTCCGTATCGACGCTTTTTCACTGGACGTTATGCGGAAAGTACAGGATGTGCGGAAAGTTTCTCTCACGTTTGCGCCGGAAGCCGGAACACAGCGTCTGCGGGATGTCATCAATAAAGGCCTTACGGAGGAAATGATCGTAAACGGAGCAAGGGAAGCATTTCAGGGCGGCTGGAATAAGGTCAAGCTTTATTTTATGCTGGGACTTCCTACCGAAACCGATGAAGACGCAGAAGGGATCGCCCTTCTTTCCGAACGTATATCCGAAGAATATTTTGCCACTGTTCCAAAAGAAGAACGGGTTGGCTCCGTACAGATCACAGCGTCGGCGGCTTATTTTGTACCAAAGCCTTTTACGCCGTTTCAATGGGCGCCTATGCTGGATCGGGAAGCTTATGTAAATCGGGCATACCATGTGAAAGATACCTTCAATCGTATGCTGAATAAAAAACGGCTGAAATTTACCTACCACGATCAGGATATTTCCATTTTAGAGGGCGTTTTTGCAAGAGGCGACCGGAAACTCTGCGGCGTCATTTATGACGCATACATGGACGGCGCGATCTTTGACGCCTGGACCGAATTTTTTGATATGAGCCGTTATGAACGGGCATTTGAAAAAAATAATATGGATTATAAATTTTATACCGAACGGGAGAGAAGCGTAGATGAAATCCTTCCATGGGATCATATCGATGCCGGTATTTCCAAGGACTTTCTGATTCGGGAATGGGAAAACGCCCAAAAGGGGATTGTGTCCCAAAACTGCCGCTCGTTCTGTCAGGGCTGCGGAGCGGCGTCATTTGGCGGAGGTGTATGTTTTGAAAGTAAGAATTAAATATACCAAAACAGGCCCTATGCGGTTCATCAGCCATCTCGACGTCATGCGGTATTTTCAGAAAGCACTGCGCCGGGCGGAATTTGACGTCCGGTATACGCAGGGTTTTAGTCCGCATCAGATCCTTTCTTTTGCGGCTCCCATGCCGCTTGGACTTACCTCGGAAGGGGAATATTTTGACGGGGAATTTAACAGTGTGACAACGA
Source organism: uncultured Lachnospiraceae bacterium (assembly GCA_947631605.1). Taxonomy (GTDB): domain Bacteria; phylum Bacillota; class Clostridia; order Lachnospirales; family Lachnospiraceae; genus CANRMC01. Next base: position 14,032 of record CANRMC010000036.1, on the reverse strand, counting down.
CTTTTGATATGGTGGAAACCTTTAATCAAACGGCGTCCCCCTACCTGAAGATCACAGATATCGTGATCCTTCCGGATAACGCCGGAAACGCCATGTCTGTCGTTACCGCCTCTGATTATATCATCACGTTAAATGAAGAAGGAAACCGGCATATCACCGCGGATAAGCTGGAAGCAGGGGTTCATTTTCTCACAGAACAGCAGGAGATCATGGTTATGCGTAAAACAAAAAAGAAAGAAGTTCTTACGGATATCCGTCCTATGATCTTAAAAGCGGAATATAGCGATAACCGGATCTATCTTTTCCTTACGGCTGGAAGCGTAAATCATCTGAAGCCGGAGCTTTTTCTGGAGGTTCTTTGCGAAAATATGGATATTCCATACAACCGCTGGGATTATAATATCCACAGACTGGAAACCTATATGGATGACGGAGCGGGAAATCGGGTTCCGCTGATCGAGGCAGGCAGACGGTTCTAAACATTTCAAAGACGGAAAAGCACATTTTTTTATTAAGATTCATAAATAATAATTGACAGCGGGGAAAAGATTTTTTATAATAATTTCATAAAAATCAACTCGTAAATTGTTCAAAATTCACATATAAAAAGGGGGAATTTATATGTTTGGATTCGGCAAGAAAAAAGATATCACATGTCCGTTCTGCAAGAGCCACAGCATTGTTGCGAGCGGAGTTTCACAGGTTTCCGCAGACGGAAAGACCAAAGTGAAGTATATCTGTAACAACTGCGGCAAAGAGTTTAACAAGTAAAAATCAGATTTGAGGATAAGCATTTGGATGCAAGGCTGGTTATAACTGAATACAGAAATCTGATCATGGGCTTCTTATTTGAGGACAATTCTCTATATGAAGTCCATTCTTTTGATGAAAATAACTATCTGGGACAGATCTGCGTTGCAAGAGTAGAAAATCTTGTGTCAAATCTGGATGCTGCCTTTGTGTCCGTTTCTCCGGAAGAAAACTGTTATTATTCTTTAACGGAAAATAAGAACCGGCACATTCCGTTAAGCACAAAAAAACAAAATAAAATCTCGGAAGGAGACCTTCTTCTGGTACAGGTTTCCGGCGAGTCTATCCGAAATAAAAAAATGAAAGCGACTGCCGACCTCACATTGGCGGGCAATTATGTCGTCGTAAACCGTACCGGAACCGTAGGCGTTTCCTCTAAGATCAAAGAAGAAGAAAAAAGGAGCGCATTAAAAGAACTGGTTTCCAGCACGATCCTGGAACAATCGGATATGGAAAACGGACATTTCGGAGCCGTCGTCAGAACGAGATCAAAAGACGCAGCGCCTGAAGAAATCACTAAGGAAACCATAAAACTATTATGTAAACTAAAAGAGATCATTCAATTATCACAATACCGAAATGCACATTCCGTTCTTTACAAAAATGAAGCCGGCTATATCCGCCTGATCAGGCAGGAACTCTTGTCAAGGTATGAAAATCTGGAGGTTGTAACGGACATTCCCTCTGTTTACGACACGCTTTCCAGCATAATGAAAGAGGAGGAAAACGCCTTTTCCAATGCGAAACTTAACTTTTATCAGGACAAGCTTACCTCGCTTCTTAATATCTACCGGATAGAAAAGCAGATGGAGATCATTCTTTCCAGAAAAGTTTACTTAAAATCCGGAGGCTATCTGGTCGTTGACCTTACAGAAGCCATGGCAGTGATCGACGTAAATACCGGAAAATCCATTCAGGGATCGAATAGAGAGGCACATATTTTAAAGATCAATAAAGAAGCGGCAAAAAAAGCGGCGGATATACTCAGGCTGCGAAACCTGTCCGGCATGATCCTGATCGATTTTATCAATATGGAATCAAAAAAAGCCGTTCAGGAGCTGATCGCTTACCTGAAAACCGAAATTGCAAAAGACAGCGTGAAAACGAATTTTATCGACGTCACCGGTCTCGGTCTGGAAGAACTTACCCGAAAGAAGGTACGCAGGCCGTTGCATGAAGTTTTTTACAAAAAAAATATTGACAGTCAATCATACTAATGTTATATTATGTGAGTATGCCGCTCGACGAGGTATAAGTGCGCGTATGCGCCACCGATGTCGGCGAGTAATGATGATAGGAGGAACCTTATATGTACGCAATTATTGCAACCGGCGGAAAGCAGTACAAGGTAGCGGAAGGCGACATCATTCAGGTTGAGAAACTGAACAAAGAAGAAGGAAGCGAAGTGACTTTCGATCAGGTGATTGCCATCAATAACGACTCTGATATGCTTTGCGGTGACGCAGTAGCCAAGTCTACAGTAAAAGCAACTGTTGTAAAAGAAGGCAAGGCAAAGAAGGTCATCGTTTACAAGTATAAGAGAAAGACCGGCTATCATAAAAAAGCAGGTCACAGACAGCCGTATACTCAGGTTAAGATTGAAGCAATTAATGCTTAATAGGTGTTATGATTAAAGCAGTTTTTTACCGCAAGGACAATTCCATCATCGGATTCTCCGTAGAAGGACATTCGGGGTATGCAAAGGTCGGCAAAGACATTATATGCAGTGCCGTGTCGGCGCTTGCAATTTCCACAGTCAATGCGATCAGTACGCTTACGAATGACGAGATCATTGTTCAGGCAATGGATGACGGAGTGATCAAGATGCGTTTTGTTAAACCGAGCGGTCAGGAAGCCCAGTTGCTGATTCAGGCATTCCGGATCGGACTCCTGGGTGTTTATGAAGAATATGGAAATAAGTATCTGCAAATATACTTCAAGGAGGTGTAAATGATGATCAGAATGAATTTACAGTTCTTTGCACATAAAAAGGGTGTTGGTTCTACAAAGAACGGACGTGATTCCGAATCCAAGCGTTTAGGTGCAAAGAGAGCAGACGGTCAGTTTGTAAAGGCCGGCAATATATTATACAGACAGCGTGGTACAAAGATTCATCCGGGCCTGAATGTCGGACGCGGAGGCGACGATACCCTTTTTGCATTAAAGGATGGAGTTGTAAGATTCGAGAGACTTGGAAGAGATAAGAAACAGGTTTCTATCTATCCGATTGCTGAATAATGTCAAAGAAGGAGCTGTAAGATATCAGCTCCTTTTTTCAATTTTGGGAAAGGATGTAAACGGGAATGTTTGCAGATCGGGCAAAAATATATGTAAGATCCGGCAAAGGCGGAGACGGACACGTTTCTTTCCGCAGGGAACTCTATGTTCCGGACGGCGGTCCGGACGGCGGCGACGGCGGAAAAGGCGGCGACGTGATCTTTGTCGTCGATGAAGGTCTGAATACCCTGACGGATTTCCGCCATGTCCGGAAATATGAAGCCGGAGACGGTGAAGAGGGGAAAAAACGTAACTGCCATGGTGCAAACGGCGAGGACGTCATACTGAAAGTTCCGCCGGGAACCGTTATCAGGGATTTTGAAACAGGAAAAGTGATCCTGGATATGTCAGACCGGACAGAACCGGTTGTATTCCTGAAAGGCGGAAGAGGCGGAAAAGGAAACCGGCAGTATGTAACCAGCGTCATGCAGGCGCCGAAATACGCCCAGCCGGGACAACCGGCAAAAGAAAAATGGCTGATCTTGGAACTGAAGATGATAGCGGATGTAGGATTGGTGGGATTTCCGAATGTCGGAAAGTCCACGCTGCTTTCCCGCGTCACGAATGCCAAACCGAAGATCGCAAATTACCATTTTACAACCTTAAATCCGAATTTAGGCGTTGTTGATCTGGGAGAAAATAACGGCTTTGTCATGGCGGATATTCCGGGTATCATTGAGGGCGCTTCCTCCGGCGTAGGACTGGGGCTTAATTTCCTGCGTCATATTGAGCGGACGAAAGTCCTGATCCATGTAGTGGACGCCGCATCAACGGAGGGCAGGGATCCGATCGCGGATATTGAAGCCATAAATACAGAGCTTTTACAGTACAGCAAACAGATCACCGAACGACCGATGGTGATCGCGGCAAACAAGTGCGATGCTTTGTACGGCGATGATTACGAAACCGTGATTGAAATGCTGAAAGAAGAATATGAACCAAAAGGCATACGGGTATTTCCGATATCCGCAGTCTCCGGAAAAGGCGTACAGGAATTACTCTGGTATGTAAACGATCTGGTGAAACAGGCGCCAGATGACGTCATACGGTTCGAATCGGAAATGGACGCCGATGAATTTATAGACCAGCCGGAGCTTCCGTTTGAAGTGAAAAAATCCGAAGATGACGCCCACCTTTATCTGATCGAAGGACCACGGATCGAACGGATGCTGGGTTATACCAATCTGGAATCCGAAAAAGGATTTGCTTTCTTCCAGAAGTTCATGAAAGATAACGGAATCCTTGAACAGTTGGAAGAACTGGGAATCGAAGAGGGCGATACCGTTCGGATCTACGGACTGGAATTTGATTATTATAAGTGATACGAAAGGGAAATACTATGACAAGCAAGCAGCGAGCATATTTAAAAAGTCTTGCAATGGATATGGAGCCGATCTTAAATCTGGGGAAAGCCAGCCTGACGCCGGAATTTACCGTTTCCGTAGAAGAAGCGTTAAAAGCCAGAGAACTGATCAAACTGAACGTGCTGAAGAACTGCGCGGACGATATTTCCGCCATCGCGTCCACCCTTGCCGAGCATACCCATTCAGAGGTTGTGCAGGTTATTGGAAGAAAGATCGTTCTCTATAAGCCGAATCGGGACAAACCGAAGATCGTGCTTCCGAAATCTTCAAAATAACTGTTATATGGAGTCAGTATGTATAATAAAATCGGTGTGTTAGGCGGTTCCTTTAATCCTATCCATGACGGACACCTGATGCTTGGGATCGCAGCCCATGAACAATATCAGATCAACCGGATCCTTGTTATGCCGAACAGGGATGCCTATTATAAAAATGACAGGGATTTTGTGCCCGAAAAAGCGAGGACCGAAATGGTAAAACTCGCGATCAGGCCATATCCTTATATGGAATTTTCCGATCTGGAGCTGAAACGTAACAAACCGACTTATACTTACGATACGATCCGTATTTTAAAAAAGATGTATCCGGATACGGAAATCTATTTCATCATCGGCGGGGATTCATTAGAAACCCTTGCCCAATGGTACCGCATAGAAGATCTGATGGCATGTACGCACTTTCTTGCGGCGGGGAGAGACGACGTTTTCTCGGACAAGCTCCGCTTTCTGATCTCGGATTACCGGAACCGGTATTCTTCATGCCATATCGATCTGCTTCAGACAGAGGGTATGGATATATCCTCTTCAGAAATCAGAAAAAAGCTGCAAATGGGTGATACAACTATAGAACATCTTCCAAAAGAAGTCATGCAATATATCAGGAACCATCATTTATACGAGAGTTAAATATCATGGAGGGCGCTATGAACCGACTGGAAATCTGCAAACGATTAGAGAAGAAGCTTACCGATAAACGCTATGAACATTCCATAGGCGTGGAATATACTGCCGCATGTCTTGCCATGCGTTACGGCTGCGATGTTTCCGCGGCACGTCAGGCAGGACTTCTTCATGACTGCGCCAAATGTATTCCAACGCAGGAGAAACTGGAGCGGGCAAAGAAACATGGTCTTCCTATCAATGCCAGCGAACTCGAAAATCCGGATCTTCTGCATGGAAAACTGGGAGCTTATTATGCCAGAACTAAATACGAAGTGGAAAATGAGGAGGTACTCAGCGCCATTACATGGCATACGACAGGCAAGCCTGCCATGTCCCTTCTGGATAAGATCATCTTCGTAGCGGATTACATCGAACCGAACCGGAAAATGATCTTTGAACTTCCGGAAATCCGGAAAGAGGCATTTCTGGATATCGATCAGTGCGTACTTCACATTTTAAAAAATACATTGGAATTTCTGGACGGAAAACATACCGTCATTGATGAAACAACGAAACAAACATACGAATATTATATGCAGCAAAAAAACGAACCGAAAGAATAAGGATTCAGGAGGAAAAATATGGAGCAGGATGCTGTCATTCAAATGATAAACCATGCGCTTTCAGATAAAAAGGCAGAAGATATCGTGACATTGCATGTCGGAGCAGTATCGCCTGTCTGCGATTATTTTATTATCGCCAGCGGTTCCAACCGGAACCAGATACAGGCATTGTGCGACAATGTAGAGGAAGCTATGGCAAAGAGCGGGATTTCTCTCAAAAATCGGGAAGGCGATGCAAATGGAGGGTGGATTTTATTAGATTATTATGATATAATAATTCATATTTTCACAGAAGAAATGCGCCATTTTTACGATTTGGAACGCACATGGCGTGATGCGGGCATCATAAAGCGATAGGGGTAGCTTATGGAGAAGGAAGAATTAAAGCGACAGAATTATTCGGATATTAATCGGATCTCTGCGAAATGCATGCGGATCATGATTTATTTCCTTCTGGTTTTCTATGCTTTTTTTATCCTTCAGGGCAAGTTTGATTTTGTTATATGTTCGGTAACTTTCGGCATATGTCTTGTCTGTGCCCTGATCCCAAGTATTGTCGTCAATCTCTTTAAGATGGACAGCCATCCTGTTACGAAGCACATCATCATTCTGGCGACCGTCTTTATCTCAGTAACCCTTGTCACGGAATTAAATATATTCGCCTATCCGCTGGTGCTTTTCCCGATCCTTCTGGCTTCTCTTTATTATAACCGTACTCTGGTACTGTATACATCTCTTTTAGTGTGTGGAAGCGTTCTGGCTTCCGCTGTATTTCAGGTATCCAATCCGGATATCCTGCTTTATTCCATGTATGAAGATTATGATAATATATTTCTCGAAATGGCTGTTCCTGTCATTCTGATCGTGATCTCAATGTCCTTTATCGCATATTTCATCGTAGACAGAAATGCGCTTATGATGGACCGGAACATTGAAACGGCTATCACCATGAAGAACAACCAGAAAGGACTGATTTATGCATTTGCGGAAATCAGCGAAAGCAAGTCCAAATATACCGGCGAGCATATCAAGCGTGTTGCGGAATATATGAAGATCCTCGGCAGGGCGTCCGGTTTTGATGAAGAATATGTAGATAAGCTGGCAACGGCTTCCATGATGCATGATATTGGAAAACTCATGATCAGTGAGGAAATTCTCGATAAGCCTTCGAAGCTTACGGATGAAGAATTTGAAATTATGAAGAACCACGTTTTATACGGGGACGCGCTTCTTGAAAAATGCCCCGGTGAAATGCTTCACCTTGCGAGAATCCTTGCAAAAGAGCACCATGAACGCTGGGACGGTTCCGGTTATCTCGGCATGAAGGGTGAAGAAATTTCTTACATAGCCAGACTGATGGCAGTCTGCGACGTTTTTGACGCCTTGACGTCCGAACGGTATTATAAGAGCGGGTGGTCTCTGAAAGATACCTATGATGAGATCGTCCGGCTCAGCGGCAAACATTTTGATCCAAAGGTTGTCCGGTTATTTATCCAGAACTTTGACAAGTTTAAGGACGTCCATGACCGGATACCGGATAAACAGGTATATTAGGAAGGATTCTATGTTTCGAGTAATGAATGAATATCTGTCCAAGGTTCATCTTGTGACGGATCCCAAACTCTATGACAGCATGCAGCGTTTCCTTACAAACCGCAAGGAAACGTTAAAAGTCTGCATTAACGTCAATTACAACAAGTACATTGTTGATGTGAAATTGAAAAAATATTCCGTAGAGGAAGCCGACAAAAGTTTTCGCGCCTTCCTCTCCGCGATCGCATTCCCATATTCATCCATGTGGGTTCGTTATAATGAAGGTTCCCTTGTAAGATACCGCTTTGTCACAGGAAAAGAAGATAAAACGGCGGTATATATGGATGTTCTGTATTCATGATCTTTCATTCCATCGACTGAAACGGAGGTTATTATGAAAAAAGAAAGAAGAAGACTGCTGTCAGAGATCATATTTGTTCTGGCCCTGCTGGCATTTATCATATATTCTTTTTATGCCTTCATACGGGACAATAAAAGGAGAGTTACAGAACAGAATGACAGTTTTATCCGGGAAGCGACAGAACAGACTGCCCTGCGATTGAATGAGCTGTTTGAACGGGCGCAGAGTAATGTAGAGCTGATGGCGCATCTTTACAGTTCTGTCATGACGGAGCCTGTCATTGACACCGATACCCTGAAAGATATGACGGAACGGTCGCTGTTTGATTATGTTGAGTTTATAACGCCGGACGGTCAGGATCTGGCGGCGGACGGCAGTACCGCAGATCTTTCGGATCGGGAATATTTTTTACAGGGTATGAAAGGAAACAGCGGAAAATACGTTGTTTATAATTCAAGGATCACCAATGAAACCCTTCTTATTTTTTATACCCCATTTTATTATAATGGCGAGATCATCGGCGTTTTAAGCGGTATTCTGAACACGGATACCCTGGATACCCTGTTTGAAACCGATTATTTTGATATCAAGGGCTCCTGCTATCTGCTAAACCGGGAGGGAAATGTTCTTCTTGACTCCACAGGAGAAATAAACGGCACATATAATCTGGCGGACCGCCTGTTGGAAAGAGGCCGTTTAACCGATGAACAAAGCGAAAAATTCCAGAAAGCCATACAGGAAGGAACCTCATTTAACTTTAATTATACCGGTTCTGCCGGAAGCGGAAGCGCATATGTGACCTCTCTTTCCGACGGAGACTGGATGCTGGTGCAGAGTTTCCCTTCAGTCATAACAAAAGATATGGCGCGTAAGGCCAACACAGCCGGAATACGGCTGGTAATCAAGCTGGTTATTGCGTTTATGCTTTATCTGATCTATCTTCTGGTTAAAAACTGGCTGGACCGGAAACAACTGATCACTGAAAATCAGGAGATTTCCCGTATAGCGGATGCGGTTCCGCAGCTTTTCACCCGATTTGCGATCGTCAATTTTGAAGATAATACATACCAATACGTAGAAGATAAGAAAAGCGAGGCACCGGAGTCCGGCGCCTATACAGATCTGATCGCATTTTTGGATTCCCGGTATGTAGGCGACGAATCCGGACTGAAGATGAGCCATGCCATTTCCAAAGAATATGTGCAGGAACATCTGACCGAAGACGTTCCGTATCTTCGGTTTGAATACCAGATCGATATGCAGGGCAGACGCTGGGAAAATATGTCTATCATCTGCCTGAAACGGAATGATGACGGAATTCCGGTTCATGTATTATATGCCATTCAGGATGTAACTGCCGTTAAAGAACGTGAAATGGAGATACGGCTTGCACTAAAGAGCGCAACCGAAGCAGCGGAGGCAGCCAATCGTGCAAAATCCGATTTCCTTGCCAGAATGTCCCACGATATCCGGACGCCTATGAATGCTATCATGGGCATGACAGCCGTTGCGGCCATGCATATGGACGACCGTGAGCGGCTGACGGATTCCCTGAGCAAGATAACCATATCCAGCCGTCACCTTCTCGCACTTATAAATGATGTTCTGGATATGTCCAAGATTGAAAGCGGAAAAGTAACTCTGAGTGAAGAACCGTTCAATATGGCGGATATGGTAGAGAGTATCGTAACGATCATCCGCCAGCAGGTAAACAGCAAACACCAGCAGCTGCGTGTACATATTTCCGATATCCAGCATGAAGACGTTATAGGTGATACCCTCAGACTTCGCCAGATATTTGTGAATATTCTCGGAAATGCGGTAAAATTTACGCCGGAAGAAGGAATCATCACGTTTTCCATTCGTGAATGTGAATCCCATGTATTCGGTATGTCGTGTTTTGAATTTATCTGCGAAGATACCGGTATCGGTATGGATGACGAATTCCTGAAAACCATATTTGATCCATTTTCCCGTTCTCAGGATTCCGCCAGCCGCAAAGAAGAAGGCACCGGACTCGGCATGTCCATTACCCGAAATATTATCCGAATGATGAATGGCGATATTCAGGTAGAAAGCCGTCTGGGCGAAGGTTCGAAATTCACCGTTCAGATTCATCTGAAACAGCAGGATATAGAAACAGAGGATCTTCAGGAACTGGCAGACATGAAAATTCTCGTGGCTGATGACGATGAAGATTCCTGTATCGGAACCTGCGAGATCCTGACTGATATCGGAATCATCTCGGAATGGGTGCTGTCCGGCGACGAAGCTATTTCCCAAACGGTTCGCGCACATGAAGAAAATAATGATTTTTCCGCTGTCATTCTCGATTGGAAGATGCCGGGAAAAGACGGTCTGGAAACTGCCCGTGAGATCCGCAGCAAAGTGGGAGACAATATTCCGATCATTATACTGTCCGCCTATGATTGGACGGATATTGAAGCCGAGGCAAGGGAAGCAGGCATACAGGCATTTATCGAAAAACCGCTGTTCCGTTCCCGACTGGTGTACGCCTTGAAATCTGTTCTGGATCAGGGAGATCAGGAAAGCAAAATGGATATTGCAGATAAAGAAAAAACACCGAGTTATGAAGGAAAGCGGATCCTGCTTGTAGAGGATAATGAGATAAACAGGGAGATCGCGAATGAACTTCTCAGCTATTTGAATGTAACCGTCGAGCAGGCGGAAAACGGCAGGGAAGCTCTTGATAAGATCACCGTCACTCCTGCAAATTATTATGATCTCATTTTTATGGATATCCAGATGCCTGTCATGAACGGATATGACGCAACCCGAAGAATCCGTAATCTGGGGAGAGAAGACACCCAAAAGATTCCGATCATCGCTATGACGGCGAACGCTTTTGCAGATGACATTAAGGAATCTCTGGCGTCCGGCATGAATGACCATATAGCAAAACCTGTAGAACTATCCAAGCTGGCAGAGGCTTTGGAGAAATGGCTTTGATCTAACAAGAGGAAAATTATCGTATGGAACTTACGCGCTGCAAATGGTGCAATCTGAAAAATCCTATTTATGTTGCATATCATGATCATGAATGGGGCGTTCCCTCATATCAGGATCATCATTTATTTGAATTGCTGATCCTTGAGTTTTTCCAGGCAGGACTGTCATGGGAAACGATCCTTATGAAACGGGAGAATTTCAGACGGGCATTTGACGGCTTCAATATTGACAGCATTGCAGATTATGACGAAGAAAAAGTACAGGCGCTCATGAACGATTCCGGTATTATCCGCAACAAAATGAAGATTCATGCAGCGGTTACAAATTCAAGAGTATTTCGTCAGATTCAGAACGAATGGGGCACATTTTCTGATTATATCTGGCATTTTACAGATGGAAATATCATTTATGAAACTGACAGAACCAGTTCGCCGTTATCAGATGAAATTTCTAAAGATCTGAAGAAACGGGGCATGAAGTTCATCGGAACAACGATCATCTATTCCTATTTACAAGCAGTGGGTATCATAAATTCCCATGATAAAGAATGCTTTAAATATGTAATAGGCGAGTGATCGTTGTTTTTTTATGATAGCAAATTTCCTACTAATTCCACATAAAAGCGGTGTGCTGCGTGTCAAAAAACATCTTTATTATTTGTATACTTACTTGTACAATAGTATGAGGTGGATAATAAATACTATTCCGCCGAATGATTATAATGGGAGGAATTAATAAATGAAACATACTATTTCTATTGTGACAGAGGAATTTGAAAATCAAAAAACTGGAGAAAAAGTTGAAGGGATAACAATTATGATTGATGGTATTTTAAAAGAAATTGTAAATATTATCAAGCGGGAAAAGCCGGAATATGAAAATAATGTATCTGTTATTCAAGATGCATTGATGAGAGGTTTAGAAGAAATAAAGAAGACGTTATAACCTGACATGATAAATAAAACTATTATGAAGCAGGATAGTTTTATTTAAATTGATATTATATGTGGAGATGTTGTATATGTTTGAAGAAACGAAACCACTTAAACAAAGTGACTATTCCAACTACAGGTTATGGACATATGAAAAGCCGAAAGAAACGAATACCATGTCCTCTGAACCGGAACTTTTAGCGTTTGGACTGAATTATAAGAATGATTTCATCATCTTTGATCTATACTCCCTGAATTTCCTTTCTACAATACAACGAATGGATTTAAACCTGCTTCCCGGTATTTATGGTACTATAATAACAGGAGAGCAATTAACGCAGAGTCTTATTCTTTTACATAGAGCTCTTTCGGAAAAAAAGAGAATAAAAAACAATAAACGTAAGATCCGAGATATAATTAAGAATAGCTGTATTTTACCGGCTCAACTGTTGAGTGATTATTCATATCAAAGCGGAATTAAGGTAAACAGAATTCTTGAACTGGAAAAGAAGAAACATCAAACCTTAATTACCTGTACTGTACTGGAAAAAGGCAGGGAGAGAATAAGTAAGTTTTCGGTATATGACACGATCAATGACTACGAGGGGCTGCTCCAAGCATTAGAGGATTACAAAAAGAAATCTGAAAATATCTGTTCATATTGCGGCGGATACATGGAAAATGGATATTGCGAGAATTGCTTCGGAAAAGAACCGATTCAGGGAGAACCTATCGTAACAAGGAAGAAAATTATTTCTGTTATTTTATATTTTATCCTTGCAATTCTATCTGTAATATTGATCTATATACTGCCGACAAAAATTGAGCTGATGATTGTAGTCAAAATTCTTTTGATTTATCCGGCTATTGGTTTTACATATGCAGCATGCAGTACCATTTTAAAAATGAAAAAGGAAAAAGATATGTGGGTAGAATAAAAGAATTTGATGATATTATACGAGGAGGAAAAACTATGTGGAGAGAAGAATTAGATAAGATTATCACGGAAATGGGAACATATGAGGAAGAAGTAAACAGTGGGATTTCAGATGAAGAATTCAATGCTTTTGTTAAAAAAGCCAAACAGGAATTTAACTGGGATCTGCCGGAGGATTATACTAAAATATTAAAAGATATCAATGGCATAGAATTTAATGGATTCATTTTATACGGAGTTGATGAGGAATTACTACAAGGAGTACCGAATCAGCATATTAACGGTTTTCTGGAGAATAATGAGATTTGGTTAGAAAATGAGTGGGAAAGCCAATATATGTTCTTGGGAGAAAGCGATATGAGCTGGTATGTTTATGATATCTCAACAGAAAAATATTATGAATTAGATAATCCATCCGGTAGTGTAATGGAAGAGTTTAATGGTTTTGAATATATGTTTGAAAAAATGCTAAGTGATGCATTCATGTAAAATATTTATCAAATATGCGGATTGCACCTTATGACGAACCAAATTTAAAGGGGAATTATATGAATGAAATAACAGAAAAAAGAAATTCTGAAAGAATATGCAGGTTATGGGCGTATGACAAGCCAAAAGAAATAAATGTAGATTCTGTTACGCAGTCTTTATATGCAATCGGCCTCAATTACAATATGGATCTGATTATCTTTGATTTATATTCGATGCGTTTTCTGAATGGTATTCAAAGAGGTGATTTGTTTTTTGGTTTGATACTAAAAACGCCCGGTGTTAATTCAGCTGCTGCTTTGGGGCGGAATCTTCAGAAAAATGCTGAAATCAATAAAAGGAAGCAACAAATCCACGCAATTATGCATTCTGCTGCATTACAATCAGAACTGTTGAGCGATAGCGCATATCAAAGCGGAATAAAAGTCAATCGGGTTCTGGATGTGGTGCAAAAGAAACATAAAATATTACTCACTTACACAGTGTTGACTGATGGCAGGGAGAAAAAATATACGATTCCGATTTATGACACGATAAAAGATTATAATGTTTTAATTGAAATGTTAAATGACTATAAAAAGAAATCGGAAAATGTGTGTCCGTATTGCGGTACTTATATGGATCTTGGGTATTGTGAAAACTGTATTGGTAAAGAACCAGTAACCGAAGATCCTGTAAAAGCGAAAAAGCAGAAGATTTCTCTGATTGCGTATACGACAATCGCTGTTTTGATGATAGTAATTATGCTGTTTGTTCCGGGCAAATCTAATTTTATAGTAAAATGGTTGATTATCTCAAAAAAGCCTTGATTTACGGGCATACAAGCAGGATTTCAAGCTGAATTTACTACCAATT
>CANRMC010000035.1 GCA_947631605.1 uncultured Lachnospiraceae bacterium | reverse complement strand
GCGCGGAAATGCTTGGCATTTACGAAACGGATCAGATGACGACCATCAATTGGTGCGAGATGCCGGTTGCGGTCATCAGTGTAGGATTTCTGACAAACGAAGCGGACGACACTTCCCTTGCTGCCGAGGATTATCAGAAGAAGCTGGTAAGAGCGATCGCAGACGGGATTGATTTATATTTTGAAGGAGAATCGGAAGAATGAGAGAGTATGTTTTAGTCAGTGATACAACAGCGGACATTCCGGACTCTGTTGTGCAGGAATTTGGAATTGCAATGGTGCCTTTTGGCTTCACGATTGATAATGTTCCGTATTCCCATTATCCGGATGAGCGGGAAATGTCCTGCAAGGAGTTTTATGATAGGATCCGGAAAGGCGCCATGCCGGTTACTTCGCAGGTAAATCCGAGAGCCTATGCGGACTTTCTGGAGCCTTACCTGAAGGACGGAAAAGACATTTTATATATCTGTTTTACGACCGGAATGAGCGGGTCCTTTCAGTCCGCTTCCATAGCGGCGGAAACATTGATGGAGAAATATCCGGAACGTAAAGTAAAAGTACTGGATTCTCTCTGTGCCTCCGTGGGTGAAGGCGTTTTCGTCTACAATGCCGCGATTCAAAAGAGAAACGGCATGGATATGGAAGAACTGGAAAAATGGGTAATAGACAATCGCCATAACGCAAGACATTGGTTTATGGTTGAAGACCTGTTCCATCTGAAACGAGGCGGCAGAGTCTCAAGCATTGAAGCGGTTGTAGGAAGCGCCCTTAAGATCAAACCGATCCTGAGTGTAGATGAAGAAGGAAAGCTGGTGGTACGCTCCAAAGCAAGGGGCGTGAATAAAGCGATGGAATACCTGATAAATAAAACAAAAGAAGAAGGCGTGGATTTGGAAAATCAGACCTTGTTCATCGGTAACGCCGATTGTCCGGAGAGAGCGGAGCGGCTGCGGGAAATGCTGCGGGAAAATGGCTTGGGAAAGGATTACATTATCTGCAATATCGGGCCGGTCATCGGAACCCACGTAGGACCGGGTATGCTGGCTGTAACTTTTATGGGGAAAGCCGTATAATTTTGTAACATTTTATTTTTCGACAGAAATCTGTTATATTTGTGAAATATTCATAAAAAACTCCCATGATTTTATAGTTTTGGGAGTTTTTTTAGTAGAAATTACGAAAAAGTGTTGACACGCTTCTGTAATGGTGGTAGTATCAATTTGTAACATATTTGTAACATATTGAACGAAATTGAAACATTACAGCAATATGAGCAGGAAAACAAAGTACAAATTAAGAAAATTACATACCGTTTTAGTACGGGATATTTTTAACAGCCGGTATATCGTAAGGAACACATTGGTACTTATGATCCTGGCAACTATATGTGGAATTACCGCTACCGCAGCGAACAGCGCTTCCGACCGGAAAAAGAATTCCGTAGAAGCGGAAACCGTTTCAGATTCCTATATTATAATGGCAGCGGAAGATGAGATCCTTGATCCGGAATCCATTTCTGTACTTCGTACGGAATTTACTGAACCGGATATGGACAAAGCCGCCGTTAATGTGCAGTCCGTAACAATGTCGGACATGCCGGATGCGGCGTATGATTTTGTGACGGATGCAGACAGCCTGAATATTCGTGCAAAAGCAGATCCGGAGAGTGAGATTCTGGGCAGGCTGATGAAAGATGCAGTCGGAAACGTTCAGGGAGAAGACGGCGAATGGACGTTGATTTCTTCCGGAGAAATCTCCGGTTATGTTAAAACAGAATATATCCTGACAGGAGAAAATGCAGCGGAACGCTTGGAGGATTGTAAAAAGAATCTTGCCGTTGTTACAGCTTCAGAAGTAAATGTGCGGGCGGAAGCGTCCACCGATTCTGATATTCTGCTGCTTGCAAAGCAGGGCGATACCTTTGTTATCGACGATACCTTTAGCGGAAGCGGCTGGAACCGGATCCGGCTGGCAGACGGCGCATATGCTTATATTTCTTCTGAATATATCCGGATTCAGGCAGGATATGAAGAAGCTGTTTCCATTGACAGTATAAATGCTCTGCAAAAAGCAAAGGAAGCGGCAGCCGATAAATTAGAATTAGAAGAAGAGAAAAAAGACGCCAAGGAAAAGAGCGAAGAGAAGGATCAGCAGTCGGACGACAAGAAAAACGAACAGAAGAAGGACGATAAGAGCAGTACCAAGAATTCCGATAAGAAGGATGAAAAGAACAGTACCCAGAATTCCGATAAGAAGACAGAGCAGAACGCTGCTTCTGATAAAAAGACGGAACAGGCTGATAATTCCGACACAAAGGATAATGAAACGCCTGCAAAAGATAATCAGGTTACAACATCCACTACGAGCCGCGGAGGCTTCGGTCTGTCGGATGAAGATATAACGCTTCTTGCATGTATCGTTTATGCTGAGAGCGGAAGCGAGTCTTATGAAGGACAGCTGGCAGTTGCAAACGTAGTTTTGAACCGTTTGCAGAGCGGCAGATGGGGAAGCACTGTTTCGGATGTTATTTATGCGCCGAGCCAGTTTACGGCAGTGAATACCAACGCATTCACAAAAGCGATGGCAAACGGTCCTTCCGGTACATCGTTGAGCGCCGCGCAGGCTGCGGCAGCAGGTACCAATAATATCGGCGGTTTTATGAGTTTCCGTCCGGTAAAAAATGCAAAGACGGATTCTTACAGCAGTTATACGATTATCGGAAACCATTGCTTCTTCTAAGAAATTACATAAAAAATTAGGGCGCCCGGATGACCATGGGAATGTGTGTGCATCTTTGGGCGCCTTTTATAATGTTTTTATGATCTTATAGTTTCTTTATTTCTTTTCTCTTTCCTGATCCAGCATTGCACGAACCCGCATTGGCAGACCAAAGAGCTTGATAAATCCTTCTGCATCTTTATGATCGTATAAGTCGCCGGTTGTGAAGCTTGCCAGTTCCTCTGAGTAAAGGGAATATGGAGAAGTTGTTCCGGCTTTGATGATATTGCCTTTGTAGAGTTTGAACTTCACATCGCCGGTTACACGCTCCTGCGTGCTGTCAACGAAAGCGCAGAGTGCTTCCCGAAGCGGGCAGAACCATTTTCCTTCATAAATCATATCAGCCAGCTTATCGGCAATCAGCTTCTTATACGCCAGCGTATCGCGGTCGAGGATCAGCTCCTCTAACTGCATATGTGCTTCCATGAGGATTGTACCGCCCGGTGTCTCATAAACGCCGCGGGATTTCATTCCTACTACACGATTTTCAACAATGTCTACAATGCCGACGCCATGCTTTCCGCCGAGCTTGTTCAGAGTACGGATCACATCGGCAACTTTCATTTTCTGACCGTTTACGGCAGTCGGAATACCTTTTTCAAAAGAAAGGGTAACGTATTCCGCCTCGTCCGGCGCTTTCTCCGGATAAGTACCCAGTACCAGAAGGTGTTCCCAGTTCGGCTCCTTTGACGGATCCTCCAGTTCCAGACCTTCGTGGCTGATGTGCCACAGATTTCTGTCGCGGCTGTAAGAAGAGGATGCGTCGAACGGAAGGTCAATGCCGTGAGCCTTGCAGTATTCGATCTCGTCTTCTCTGGACTGCATCGTCCATTCCGGCTGTCTCCATGTTGCAATCACGCGGATATCCGGCGCCAGCGCCTTGATATTCAGTTCGAAACGAACCTGATCGTTTCCTTTTCCCGTTGCTCCGTGGCAGATGGTGGTTGCGCCCTCCTTACGGGCAATCTCTACCAGTTTCTTGGCAATCAGCGGTCTTGCAAATGAAGTGCCGAGCAGGTATTTATTCTCATATACGCAGTTCGCTTTTACGCCCGGCATAATATATTCTTCACAGAATTCATCAACGACGTCCAGAATATAAAGCTTTTCGGCTCCTGAATATTTTGCCCGCTCCTCCAGTCCGTCCAGCTCAGATTCCTGTCCAACGTCTATGCAGACGCAGACAACGTCGAAATCATACGTTTCCTTCAGCCACGGAATGATAGCAGTCGTATCAAGTCCGCCGGAATAGGCAAGAACAACTTTTTCTTTCGCCATGTTACAATCCTCCTATATCATTTAATTTGCAGCAAAATGCTGCCGCTTTGTTAAATATATAACGATACCGGATAATATGCAAGCTGTTTTTCGGAAATTATACAAATATTTTCCACAAAAATGAATAAATATTCATTATTTTAAATAAATATGCACAAAATACAAAAATTACTTGCATATTATTCAATGCAGGGTTATAATTCGGGATAGCAAAAAGAAATACGATAAGAAAGCGCAGGTAAGGGTATGATAAAAGCAGGGATCATCGGCTCCACCGGATATGCCGGACAGGAGCTTGTAAGAATTCTTCTGGGACATCCGAACGCAGAGATCGTGTGGTACGGTTCCAGAAGTTACATAGACAAAGATTACAGTGAAGTATATGGAAATATGTTTGAGCTGGTAGATGCAAAATGCATGGACGATAATATGGAGGAACTGGCGGAGAAAGCGGATGTGATCTTTACGGCAACGCCGCAGGGCTTCTGTGCATCCATGGTAAATGATGAAATTTTAAGCAAGACAAAGATTGTCGATCTGTCCGCCGATTTCCGGCTGAAGGATGTTTCCGTGTATGAAAAGTGGTATAAGATCGAACATAAAAGCCCGCAGTATCTGGAAGAAGCTGTTTACGGACTTTGCGAGCTGGCAAGGGATTCCGTGAAAAAGGCAAGGCTTGTGGCAAATCCGGGCTGTTACACAACCTGTTCGATCTTGTCCCTGTATCCTCTGGTGAAAGAGCATATGATCGACGCGGATGCGATCATAATTGACGCAAAATCCGGAACCTCCGGCGCCGGCAGAGGCGCGAAGGTTGCGAACCTTTATTGCGAAGTAAATGAAAGTATCAAGGCCTATGGCGTAGCGACGCACCGCCATACGCCGGAAATCGAAGAACAGTTGGGATATGCAAACGGCGCCCCGATCGTGCTGAATTTTACCCCGCATCTGGTTCCGATGAATCGGGGGATCCTCGTAACTGCGTATGCTTCCCTTGTTCAGAAATATTCTTATGAAGATATCAGGGCGGTTTATGATAAGTACTATAAAGACGAATATTTTGTTCGGATATTGAAAAAGGGCGTGTGTCCGGAAACCCGCTGGGTAGAAGGAAGTAATTTTGTAGATGTGAATTTTGTGATCGATGAAAGAACCGGAAGGATCATCGTCATGGGAGCCTTGGATAATATTGTGAAAGGCGCTGCGGGACAGGCAGTTCAGAATATGAATCTTATGTTTGGTCTGGACGAAACAGAAGGACTCCGTATGCCGCCGTTATTCCCGTAAAATACTATTGGAAAGGATGTTTTAAAATGTCAGTGAAAGTGATAGACGGCGGTGTGACTGCGGCAAAGGGATATAAAGCTGCCGGGCTGCGCGCCGGGATCAAAGAAGGAAAAACAAATAAAGATATGGCGATGCTCCTAAGCGAGACCCCGGCTGCCTGCGCCGGAGTATTTACCAGAAATCTGGTTAAGGCGGCTCCGGTCCTCTGGAACAGCAATATCGTATATAATTATAAGAAAGCGCAGGCTGTGGTCGTAAATACAGGATTTGCAAACGCCTGTACCGGAGAAGCCGGTTACGCAGACTGCGTGAAAACCGCTGAACTTGCAGGAAAAGCGCTTGGACTTGATCCCAATCTGGTGCTTACCGGTTCTACCGGCGTGATCGGCGTTCCCCTTCCTATGGATAAGATCGAAAAGGGGATCGGACTTCTGGCGGAGTCTTTATCCGACAGCAGGGAAGCGGCAAGGGACGCTTCCGAAGCGATCATGACGACAGACACGAAGAACAAGGAGATCGCAGTCGAATTTGAAATCGAAGGCACAACTGTAAAAATAGGCGCGATGTGCAAAGGCTCCGGCATGATCCACCCGAATATGGGTACCATGCTCGGATTTATCGCAACTGACGCGGATATTGCGTATGACGTGATGCTTACTTCCCTTCGGAATATTGCAGAAAAGACGTTTAACATGGTTTCCGTAGACGGCGATACCTCTACAAACGATACGGTGCTGCTGCTTGCAAACGGCAAGGCAGGCAATCCGAAGATTACGGGCGAAGGTGCTTCGCTGGACGCGTTTAACGAAGCACTGCTTTACGTCATGACCGAACTCGCAAAAAGGATCGCGGAGGATGGCGAGGGAGCCAGCCGGTTATTTGAAGCAAGAGTGATCGGCGCGCCGGATTATGAGACGGCGAAAGTACTTGCCAAATCCATCATAACGTCAAACCTTACCAAGTGTGCGGTTTTCGGCAGAGACGCCAACTGGGGACGGATCCTGTGTGCCATGGGATATTCCGGCGCAGCGTTTGATCCTGCAAAGGTTGACATTGTGATAAAGAGTGAAAATGGCAGCATATGCCTTGCAAAGTCCGGTCAGGGCGCAGGGTTCAGCGAGGAGGAGGCTTTGCATGTACTTTCTCCGAAGACGATCATCGCGGAATGTAATCTGAATTCCGGAACCGAAAGCGCAACCGCGTGGGGCTGCGACCTCACTTATGAATATGTAACCATTAACGCAGATTACCGCTCCTGATTGAATGGGCGGCAGAAATAGATTGAGAAGAAAGTGAGAAAAAAAAGATGACAAACAATGATTCGATGGAACTGATCCTTGCGAAAGCGCAGACATTGATCGAGGCGCTTCCGTATATCCAAAAATTCAACGGGAAAAAGATCGTTGTAAAATACGGCGGCAGCGCCATGCTGGATGAAAACCTGAAATATAACGTGATCCGGGACGTTGCGCTTCTGAAACTGGTAGGATTAAAGCCGATCATCGTTCATGGCGGCGGCAAAGAGATCAACAAATGGATCGAGAAGATCAACAAGACGCCGGAATTTGTGAACGGACTGCGGGTAACGGACGAAGAAACTTTGGAAGTGGCGGAGATGGTGCTGTCCAAGGTGAATAAAAGTCTTGTCGGCATGATGACGCAGCTGGGCTTAAAAGCAGTCGGTATCAGCGGTAAGGACGCCGGACTTCTGAAAGTCACAAAGAAACTTTCCGGCGGCAAGGATATCGGCTATGTGGGCGAAGTCGTTGATTCGGACAGCAGTATTCTCGATACGCTGATCGACAATGACTTTATCCCGGTTATCGCACCGATCGGTATCGGAGAAGATTTCCATGGTTATAATATTAATGCGGACGATGCTGCCTGTGCAGTGGCAACCGCAGTAGGAGCGGAAAAACTGGTATTCCTTACGGATATTGAGGGCGTCTTTGTTGATCCGACGGATAAGAAGACCCTGATCTCGGAAATGGATATTAACGAAGCGCAGGCGTTTATTGATAACGGCGTTGTTGGCGGCGGTATGCTGCCGAAACTTCAGAATTGTATCGAAGCCATGAAAAAAGGCGTTGCAAGAGTGCATATTCTGGACGGCAGGGTAGAGCATTGTCTGCTTCTGGAATTCTTTACTGAAAAGGGTATCGGTACCGCGATCCTGAAAGAAGCTCTGTTTTAAGGATAAAAAACAAAATCATGCGCATACTAGCTGAAAATTCTGTTTTCGTTAGGAGGCGCAGATTATGTGGGGCATTATAATAGCAATCTTATCCGGTATGGTAATGAGCGTACAGGGCGTATTTAATACAGGCGTTACAAAACAGACGGGAACATGGCTGGTGGCTGCATGGGTGCAGCTCACCGGGTTTGCCGTCTGTTTTCTTTTATGGCTTTTTTTGGAACGGGAAAAGGTAGGGATTCCGGCTCTGTTTCAGATTAACCACAAATATATGCTGATCGGCGGACTTTTAGGAGCCTTTATTACATGGTCCGTCATCAAATCCATGGAAGGACTGGGACCGGCGCAGGCAGTCCTTTTGATCGTGATCGCGCAGGTTTTGGTCGCCTATCTTTTGGAGCTTCTGGGGTGGTTTGAAGTGGAAAAGGCTGACTTTTCATGGCAGAAAGTGATCGGCATAGCGATCGCCATCGCAGGACTGATCATTTTTAAGTGGGAAAAATGAAAAAGAAAAATTAAGTTCTGGTTGAATAATGGGTGGAAATTCGTTACAATATCCATAAGTGTTTTTATGCGTATTTTCTGTAAAGGGGAGCAGAAAGAAAAAGCTGCAAATTATCAGGAGGATATTTGCAGATGAAAAAGAAAATTCTGCTTTTTGCAGCATTTATCATAATCTGCGGCTTATCGGGCTGCGGAACGGAAACACTGGATATTGTAACCGAAGAAATTACTGATACGGAGGAAGATACGCGATCCGTTTCGGGGGATGCGGGGACTGCCGGAGAAAATCCGGAAATACAGGAACCGGGAGTACAGAAGCCGGAAATACAGGAACCTGAGAACCGGGAACCGGAAATGCAGGAGTCTGCATCTATGGATACCGAGGAGGATTCTTTGTTCTGCGTCTATGTGTGCGGAGCCGTAACTCAGGAAGGGGTATATTATCTTCCGGCAGGCAGCATTAAAAAGGACGCCTTAGACGCGGCAGGCGGTTATGGAGAAAAGGCGGCAAGGGGATTTGTAAATCTTGCCGAATCGGTGCAGGATGGGGAAAAGATTTATTTCCCTACGGCAGAAGAAATGGCAGGAATAACCCCTGCGGACGATACGGTACAGGACGGAAAAACGGAAACTACGGCTTCCAAAACCGTAAATCTCAATACGGCTACAAAGGAAGAACTGATGACGCTGCCGGGAATCGGGGAGAGCAAAGCGCTTGCGATCATAAAATACCGGGAGGAAAATCAGGGATTCCGGAGTACGGACGAGATCATGCAGATAGACGGCATTAAAGAAGGGGTTTATAATAAGATCAAAGATCTGATTTCAATATGAGGTGGCAGAGGATATGAAAAAAGTTCTGGTTGTAGATGATGAAAAATTAATCGTAAAGGGTTTGAAATTCAGTCTGGAACAAGATGATATGATGGTTGATACGGCGTATGACGGGGAAGAAGCGATCAATAAGGCAAAAAACGGCAATTATGATATCATTCTTCTGGACATCATGCTTCCGGTTCATTCCGGTCTGGAGGTCTGTCAGATGATCCGCGAATTTTCCGACGTTCCGATCATCATGCTGACGGCAAAGGGCGAGGATATGGATAAGATCATGGGTCTGGAATATGGGGCTGATGATTATATCACCAAACCTTTCAATATTCTGGAGGTAAAGGCAAGGATCAAGGCGATCCTGCGCCGGAATTCCAAAAACGACGCGTCCCAGAAACCGCTTGCAAATGTGATCGAAACAAAAGGATTAAAGATTGAGTGCGACAGCAGAAGAGTATACATAGACGGGAAGGAAGTAAATCTTACCGCGAAAGAATTTGATCTGGTTCTTCTTTTAGTTTCAAATCCGAATAAAGTTTACTCCAGAGACGAGCTGCTGAAAACCGTCTGGGGACCGTCCTATCCGGGCGACGCGAGAACCGTAGACGTGCACGTCAGAAGGCTGCGTGAGAAGATCGAATCCCAGCCGGCAGATCCGAAGTATATCCATACAAAATGGGGCGTCGGATATTTCTTCCAGGGATAGTTTTTTGGACGGAGGTCTTAAATGGAGAGACAGGAACCGGTAAATACAACAAATGGCGAAAGCAGATCCTGTGACGAACTGCGCAAAAAGATCCTGAAAAAAAAGAAGAAGTCAGGTAGTTCCATGCCGGCATGGGTACAGGATTCTTTTAATATGTCTGAGTTTTCTGCGGACGGTTATCCCTGTTATATCTTAAAACCAAGAACTTCTTTTCATGGCGAATATATTTTCTATATCTATGGGAGCGGTTTGTGTTTTGAAATGTCAAACAGACAGTGGAACTTTATCCTGAAGCTGGCGGAAAATATCGGTATGGGCGTTGTTATCCCGTTTTATCCGCTGGCTCCGGAAAAAAGCTGTCAGGATGTGTTTCAGATGATAGTTCCTGCTTATCGTGATTTTTCCGTTGGAAATGATATCAATAAGATCACAATCATGGGCGAAGGCGCCGGCGCCGGCATTTCGCTTTCTTTGGCTATCCAGATCTGGAAAGAAGGTTATCGGAAACCGGATAAAATGGTATTTCTGTCTCCGTCGCTGGATACAGAATTTTTTGATACGAATCTGGAAGAAAAAATGCGGGGGTTCCAGGGAGAAAACGATCTTATTTTTTCAGACGCCGTAAAAGAATTTCTGAACCGGTACTGGGTAAAGGATTATGCGGCGCGGACGGAATTTACAAGTCCGATCTATGAAGATGTTACAGACCTTTGCGACGACATACTGATCATTTCCGGAACGGCTGATATGGTGAACTGCTATGCCCGCTGTTTCTATGACAAATGTCTGAAAAACGGATGCAGCGCCAAATATTTTGAATATAGGGATATGCAGCATCAGTTCTATCTGGACGCGAAATTAAAAGAGGCGGTCCATGCAGAGAAGGTCATTGAAGATGTACTGACGGATAAGCAGGACGCGATCCTCCATGAATATATGTTTGAAGTAAAGCAGCGGGGCGAATGGACCAAGCAGTTTCCGGAAGTATTTAAAGACGATATCGCAGTCAAGTATCTCTGCAACAACCGGATCACATATGAAAAATATAAAAAAGAAAGCGAGTACCAGAATCTTCTGGGCGCTGCAAGGCAGCATGGCTTTGATGAAGCGGTTAAGAAATTCCTGTTGCAATATCCGAACGGAACCGTCGTTTATCTGGGATGCAGTCTGGATACGATGTTTGAGCGGACGGATAACGGCAGGGTACTCTGGTATAACTGCGACAGTCCGGGCAGAATATCGATCCGTCGTACATATATTTCGGATAAAGAACGGGAGAAAACCGTTGATAAATCCCTCAATGACGATAGCTGGATGAACGAGATAAAATGCGATATGGGGCAGGGACTCCTTTTTGTCTGCATGGATTATTTTTCTTATTTAAAGACGCAGGAGGTACAGAACTTTGTCGATAAGCTGCACCAGAAATTTCCGGGCGCCCATCTTTTATTCGATGTGTCGGGACGCCGCTTTGTGTTTGCGTTAAACCGCTATAACCGCCACAGATCTTATGATTTCAAGAGACGGAGATTTTATATGAACGACGTGGTGCGGGATGTGGCGACATGGAATATCGGCTATAAGGTCATATATGAGACTTCCGTTTTCGACGGGATCAAAGCTGCCGAAAACTGGAGTAAAGTGCTTAGAATGAAATTTCTTTATCATAATCTGGGAAAAAGCTATAAACTGGTTCATCTCAGGCTCGGTAATGAAAAATATAAAACCACAATCTTAATCTAAGAACTTCCCTGCAAGAAAAATCGAAAATCAACAGCGGGGTATCTATGTTATCCCGCAGACAGCGGATATTGTAATAATCCTGCGGGATATTATTGGAAATCCCGTATTGACAGACCGGAGATTCTGTGTGATAATAATTTGGGCTTTTTGCTTTAACGCTTTAAAGCGAAACACACAAAAGCAAATATAAGAAAATGGAAAGGGAAAAGAAAATGGTAGTAAAAATTGTGTTATTGCTTGTATTCTTTGCTGTGATGGTCGGCGTCGGCGTCTACTCCAGAAAGCATACGGGTGATGTAAACGGATTTGTTTTGGGAGGAAGAAATGTAGGTCCATGGCTTTCTGCATTTGCTTATGGAACTTCTTATTTCTCCGCAGTTGTATTTGTCGGTTATGCCGGACAGTTCGGTTGGAAATACGGTATGTCGACCACATGGATCGGTATCGGTAATGCCGTGATCGGAAGCCTTCTGGCATGGTTTATCCTGGGAAGACGTACCCGTATCATGACGAATCATATTGATTCTAAGACAATGCCGGACTTTTTCGGCAAGCGGTATGACAGCAATGCGCTGAAGATCGTTGCTTCGGCAATCGTATTTATCTTCCTGATCCCTTATACGGCATCCGTATATAACGGTCTGTCAAGAATCTTCGGCGTTGCCTTTGATGTAGATTATAAGATCTGCGTTATTGTAATGGCAGTGCTTACGGCAGCGTATGTTATCCTTGGCGGTTATATGGCAACAGCGATCAATGACTTTATTCAGGGTATCGTTATGATCTTCGGTATCGTGGCGATCATTGGTTTCGTATTATATAATAAAGGCGGTCTTCTGAGCGCTATGCAGCAGCTTTCCGTAATTCCGAATGATAATCCGGCAACGGAAGGTCAGATTGGTGTATTTTCGTCCTTCTTAGGACCTGATCCGATCAACCTGCTGGGCGTTGTTATCCTCACGTCTCTCGGTACATGGGGACTTCCGCAGATGGTTCAGAAGTTCTACGCCATAAAGAGTGAAAAGTCTATCAAGGCAGGAACGCTTATTTCCACGATCTTTGCGATCATCATCGCCGGCGGTTCTTACTTCCTTGGCGGTTTCGGAAGATTATTTGAAAGCGATGCGATCAAGAATGCTGACGGAAGCGTGATCTATGATGCGGTTATTCCGCAGATGATCTCCACGCTGCCGGATATTTTGATCGGCGTTGTTATCGTATTGGTTCTTTCCGCATCCATGTCAACGCTTTCTTCCCTAGTTCTTACTTCCAGTTCAACACTGACTCTGGATTTCATCAAGGGAACGCTTGTGAAAAACCTGACGGAGAAAAAGCAGATTCTTATTATGCGGTTATTTGTTGTGTTCTTTATCGTTGTGTCGGTATTGATCGCATTGGACCCGCCGACCTTTATCGCGCAGCTCATGGGTATTTCATGGGGCGCTCTGGCAGGAGCATTCCTGGCTCCGTTTATGTACGGTCTGTACTCAAAGCGGGTAACGAAGGCTGCTGTCTGGGTATGTTTCCTGAGCGGTATCGGAATTACCGTTTCCAATATGTATCTGAATTACATATCTTCACCGATTAATGCCGGTGCTATCGCTATGATCGCAGGTCTGATCCTCTGCCCGATCGTGAGCCTTATCACACCGCGGATGAAGAAGGAAAAAGTAGACGAGATCTTTGAATGTTACAAAGATAAATTAGATGAGGAGTAATTCCGCTATTTACCAATAAATATTGTTGAAATATGACGCTTTGTCATGTTATACTGTCCTCATATATGCGATTAACTCCTAACTCCATGCGGGTTAGGAGTTATCATACGTTGAAGGGAGAAAATACCGTGGAGAAAAAGATTATGCTAGGAAATGAGGCAATCGCCAGAGGCGCCTATGAAGCGGGTGTGAAGGTGTCTGCCGCATATCCGGGAACCCCGAGTACTGAGGTCAGTGAAAATATCGTAAAATACGAAGAAGTATATGCGGAATGGGCACCGAATGAAAAGGTGGCAATGGAGGTAGCAGTCGGTGCCTCCACAGCGGGCGTCCGTTCTATGTGCGCCATGAAGCATGTCGGCGTGAATGTTGCGTCCGATCCGCTCTATACGGCTTCTTATACAGGCGTGACCGGAGGACTGGTCATGGTTGCCGCGGACGATCCGGGACTTTACAGTTCCCAGAACGAGCAGGATACAAGGAGAGTCGCAAGAGCGGCGAATGTTCCTGTGATCGAGCCGTCCGACAGTGAGGAAGCAAGAGTTTTTACAAAACGTGCCTTTGAATTATCCGAAAAATATGATACGCCGGTTATCCTGCGTACCACCACAAGACTGGCACATTCCCAGGGTATCGTACATCTGGAGCCGAGACAGGAGATTCCGGATAAGCCTTATGAAAGAGATTTCATGAAACACGTCATGATGCCGGGACCTGCGAAGCAGCGCCATGTTTTTGTGGAAAAACGCATGAAGCAGATGGCGGAAGACGCATGTACGCTGGACATCAATCAGGTTACATATAAAGATACTTCGATCGGCGTAATATCCAGCGGGATTCCGTACCAGTATGTAAAAGAAGCGCTTCCGGATGCGTCCGTCCTGAAACTGGGACTGGTAAATCCGCTTCCGAAGAAGCTGATCGAAGAATTTGCTTCCAAGGTTGAGAAACTGTATATTGTGGAAGAACTGGAACCTGTAATTGAAGAACAGGTGAAAGCGTGGGGAATTCCTTGCATTGGCAAAGAGATTCTTACGATTCAGGGAGAATACAGCGCAAATATGCTGCGGAAAGCGATACTCGGTGAAGAAGTTGAGGTTTCCGAGCCGGCAGAGGTTCCGAACCGTCCGCCGATCCTTTGTCCGGGATGTCCGCACAGAAGCGTATATACTGTTTTGAAGAAACTGAAACTGCATGCGTCCGGCGATATCGGCTGTTATACGCTGGGTGCGGTAGCGCCGCTGAACGTAGTCGATACGGCTCTCTGCATGGGAGCCAGCATTTCCATGCTGCATGGTATGGAAAAAGCAAAAGGCGGCGACTTCGTAAGAGACTGGGTAGCTGTCATCGGCGATTCCACGTTCCTTCATACCGGTATCAATTCTCTGATGAATATGGTATATAACAAGGCGACCGGAACCGTTGTCATTCTGGATAATTCCACGACCGGCATGACCGGTCATCAGGACCATCCGGCTACGGGTAAGACTCTGAAGGGCGAGACTACATATATTATTGATATTTATAAGATGTGCAAGGCGATGGGGATTGAATATGTTTATGAAATCGACGCTTTCGACCTTGAACGTCTGGAGCAGACGCTGAAAGAAGAAGTAAAGCGGGAAGCACTCTCGGTTATTATTACAAAATCACCATGCGCGCTTTTGAAATCCTATGTACCGAAAGGAACTTGCAAAGTTGACGCAGATACCTGTAAGAAATGCGGCAAGTGCCTGATTCCGGGCTGTCCGGCTATCACAAAGGGTGCAGACGGAAAAGCCGTTATTGACGACACGATGTGCAACGGATGCGGACTGTGTCAGAATTTATGTCCGTTCCATGCGATTTCACTTGAGAAATAGTGCGAAAAGGTTGGTGATATATATGAAAACAAAAAATATTATGATCGTCGGCGTAGGTGGACAGGGAACGCTCCTTACAAGCCGGATTCTGGGCGGACTTGCCGTACAGGCAGGTTATGATGTGAAATTATCCGAGGTGCATGGTATGGCGCAGCGGGGCGGAAGCGTAGTTACCTACGTCAGATACGGAGATACGGTTGCGGAACCGATCGTAGAGGAAGGGCAGGCGGACGTCCTGATCGCATTTGAACGTCTGGAAGCAATGCGGTACGCCCACTACCTGAAGAAAGACGGCGTTATGATCATCAATGACCAGAGGATTGATCCGATCACGGTAGTTACAGGCGCAGCTTCCTATCCGGAGGATATTCTGGAGGAACTTTCCAAAACTTATAAGGTATATTCCATTGACGCCATGTCAAAGGCAAAGGAGATTGGCAATACTAAGGCATTTAATGTCATCGTTCTTGGAATGGCTGCCCGTCACATGGATTATACAGTGGAAGACTGGCTCCGCGTGATCGAAAACACAGTGCCTCCGAAGACGATCGAGATTAACAAGAAGGCATTCTATGCCGGATACGAATCATAGATGATACAGCGGGCTGCCGCATGGTTTCGCGCGGTCTGCGGGAGGAGGAAAAAATGCCAATCACTGATATTTTAGAGCGGAACTGCAAACTTTACGGAGAGGATATTTCGCTGGTCGAGATCAATCCGGAAATCAAAGAAATAAGGCGTGTAACATGGAAGGAATACGAGCTGATTGAGCCAAATCCGGTTACGCATTACAGAAGGGAGATTACATGGAACGTGTTCAACGAAAAGGCGAACCGTTTTGCGAATCTTCTGATCAGCCGTGGGATCAAGAAGAATGACAAAGTCGGTATTCTTCTTATGAACTGTCTGGAATGGCTTCCGATTTATTTCGGGATCCTGAAAACCGGCGCGATCGCGGTACCGCTGAATTTCCGGTATGCATCGGATGAGATCGAATACTGCGTGAAACTGGCGGATGTGGATATTCTGGTATTTGGTCCGGAATTTATTGGACGTGTAGAGGAAATCGCAGATTCTATCAGTAAGAACCGCCTGCTCTTTTATGTGGGCGAGAACTGTCCGAGCTTTGCGGAAGATTATGGAAAGATGACCGCTGACTGTAGCAGCGCAAGTCCGAATATAACGATTACGGATGATGATTATGCGGCAATTTATTTTTCTTCCGGAACCACAGGTTTCCCGAAGGCGATATTACATAAGCACAGAAGCCTGATGCATTCTGCAAAGGTGGAGCAGAAGCACCACAGCCAGACGAAGCAGGATGTATTTCTCTGTATACCGCCGCTTTACCATACCGGCGCAAAAATGCACTGGTTCGGAAGTTTTCTGGAGGGCGGAAAGGCAGTGCTCCTGAAGGGCACGAAGCCGGAATTTATTCTGGATGCGGTAAGCAAGGAGAAATGCACGATCGTATGGCTGTTAGTTCCATGGGCGCAGGACATACTGGACGCCATAGACCGGGGAGACATCGACCTTTCCAAATACGAACTGTCCCAATGGAGGCTTATGCATATCGGCGCTCAGCCAGTGCCGACCAGCCTGATCACCCGCTGGAAAAAAGTATTTCCAAATCACCAATATGATACCAATTATGGTCTGAGCGAGTCGATCGGACCGGGCTGCGTACACCTTGGCGTTGAAAATATCCATAAAGTCGGCGCGATCGGCGTTGCTGGATATGGCTGGGAAGTAGATATTGTAAATGAGGACGGAACTCCGGTCGAGCAGGGCAGCGTAGGCGAGCTGATTGTCAAAGGACCGGGGGTTATGGAATGTTATTATAAGGATAAGAAAGCGACCGCTGAAGTGCTGAAGGACGGCTGGCTCTATACCGGTGATATGGCAATGCGGGATGAGGACGGATTCATTTATCTGGTGGACCGGAAGAAAGACGTCATTATCAGCGGCGGCGAGAATATCTATCCGGTACAGATCGAAAACTTCCTGATGAAATATCCGCCGATCAAAGACGTTGCAGTCATCGGACTTCCGGATAAACGTCTGGGCGAGATTTCGGCGGCAATCATTTCCCTGAAGAAAGGAATGGTCTGTACAGAAGACGATATTCAGAAATTCTGTCAGGAACTTCCGAGATACAAACGTCCGAGAAAGATCATTTTCGCAGACGTACCGAGAAATGCTACCGGTAAGATCGAAAAACCAAAGCTGCGGCAGATGTATGGCGCAGAGCATCTGGTCGCTGAGCAGAATCAATCATAAAGAAATAATTTACGACCTGCCTGGATTTATGTAAGAGAGCTACATGAATCCGGCAGGTTTTTTTATTTTTTAAAAATTTCCATAAATTGCGTTTCCTTGTCCGTATATAATATATGAAATAAAAAATCAGGAGGGAATACTATGATACGGAATACGATGAAAAAAAAGAATCGGAGAAATAAAATGACCGCGCTCCTGATGGCAGGGAGTATGCTGCTCGCTCTTACCGGCTGCGGCAGAAACGGCGCAGATCATATAACGCCGGATCCGGGAGTCGCCGCATTTACGCCGGAATGGGAAAACTTGCAGGAATCGGAGGATTTTACTTACGAGGAGTTTATGCAGATGAATACGGATTTTTCAATCCGTCTGTTTCGGGAAAATTACAGGAATGCCGACGAAAACCAGAACGTGCTGCTTTCTCCAGCATCCGTTTTATTTGCGCTGGGAATGACTGCTAACGGAGCAAAGGGAGATACTCTGTCGGAAATGCAGCAGGCGTTTATGTATAGTGAGACGCTCGGAAAGGGAATGGACAGGGAACTTTTTAACCGTTATATAAAAGAAATGGGCGCGCGTTTTACCAATTCCGAAGACGTGGATTTTTTGATCGCAAACTCTCTTTGGGTAAAGGATCAGGAAAATCTGAAGCTGAACGAGGATTTTTCTAACGTGAATGAAGAATACTATAATGCAGAGGTTAAGAAAGCGCCGTTTGATGACTCTACAGTTCAGGACATAAACCAATGGGTGAATGAAAATACAAAGGGTATGATCCCTTCGCTCCTGGATGAGATCCCAAAAGACGTAGTTATGTATCTTATCAATGCAATGGCATTTGAAGGTACATGGGAAGATGCATATGAGGATTATCAGATTGACGAAGCAGGAAAATTCAGAAATGAAAATGGAGAAGAAGTAACGGTCACGATGCTGAAAAGCATGGAGAACGTCTTTCTCTCGGATGAAAACGCTTCCGGTTTTGTCAAATATTATGAGGGAGAGGACTATGCGTTTCTCGCGCTTCTTCCGGACGAGGGGATTTCTCTTTCGGATTATATAGACAGCCTTACCGGTGAAAAACTCAAAGAAATTTACGAGGGACGGGAATATACGAGTGTGGATGTGCGTCTTCCGGAATTTACCTGTGACTATTCGACAGAATTAAAAGACAGCATGCAGGCGTTGGGTATGGAACTTGCATTTTCTCCGGAGGCAGACCTTTCCGGTATGGCGGAAAGCGACGAAATCTTAAGTATCAGCCGGATTCTTCACAAGACGCATATTACTGTCGACCGGACCGGCACCAAGGCGGCTGCGGTTACTTCCGTTGAGGTGAAGGATGAGGCAGCAGCTGTAGTAACGGAAGAACCGAAGCAGGTTTATCTGGAACGGCCGTTTTTATACATGATCATCGATACGGAGACAGCGGAGCCTATTTTTATCGGAGCCATGAATCAGATGCAGAAGTAACAGACAGATTTCATAAAAAATAAATATTTTGCCCGTTTTTATATGATATAATATACTCTGGAATATTTTTCGAGAATATTTACATAGAGAAAAGTTAAAACGGGAGATACGGATATGGCACAGGAAACAAATGATAGAAAAAAGCAGATACTGGCACTGAAGTTTGCATGGGTGGTTTTCTTTCTGATATGCGCGGCGTTTATCATTTTGATGGTAATGC
The DNA here is from genome assembly GCA_947631605.1 of uncultured Lachnospiraceae bacterium. Lineage (GTDB taxonomy): Bacteria > Bacillota > Clostridia > Lachnospirales > Lachnospiraceae > CANRMC01. Next base: position 1,873 of record CANRMC010000035.1, on the reverse strand, counting down.
TTTTTAAGGATAGATCGGGCGGAACAGAGATGAAGGCAGACTTATTTTCGGAGGCGCCTGCCTACCCTGCCGGGGATCTCAGGGAAAAAATAATCGCAAACTATATGGAATATCTGCATATGAGTTATATCCTGATCGGAAAATATCCGGACTGCACGTTTGTAAAGATCAGCGACAATGTTCCGCGGAATGACTATGACGTGGAGAATTACTATATCGAGGACGGCAGCAGTCTGATGAACTATTATATAGACGGTGAAAAACAGGCGCGCGCGGCAATTGACGTTTCCTCTTATCAAAAATCCGTAAACTGGAAAAATGCCAAAGAATCCGGTATTGATGTTGCTATGGTGCGTCTGGGCTATCGGGGATATGAAAGCGGAAAGCTGGCTCTGGATGAGAAGTTCGCGTCTCATATGAAAGGAGCGAAGGAGGCAGATATTGAAACCGGAGTATATTTCTTTACGGAGGCAGTAAACTACGAAGAAGGCGTGGAGGAAGCGAATTTCGTCTTACAGAATATCGAGGGATACTCTATTACGCAGCCGATCGTCATTGATACGGAATATATTTATGACGTGGAAGCAAGGGCGAATGATATTGATAATACAGCCAGAACCGATGCGATCCTGGGATTCTGCGAGACCATTCAGAACGCCGGTTACACGCCGATGATCTATGCCAGCCGGAACTGGTTTGCCCAGAATCTGGAGGTGGATCGGATCGCGGGATATGAGTGGTGGCTGGCGCATTACGCGAACCAGCCGGATTTCCCATATGCGTATACGGGGTGGCAGTATTCTGGTGAAACCGTTCTGCCTGGGGTTTCTTCGGAAGCAGTCGATGTGAATGTCTGGTTTCGATAAATAACCTTAAAATAAAAAAGGCGTTCTAAAAGTCATGGACTGACTTTGGAACGCCCTCTTTCCGTATGTTTTTACCGCTCCATTTTCCAGATAGCGGAACTATATGGCGGAAGTTCGGAACCGCCGCCGAAGTCATGGGTTGTCTGGGTAATGAGTTCGTCCGCCATTCCGCAGCCGGCGTCGAAATGCGCCGTATATGGCTGGTCGGAGGCATTGATCGCAACCATGATCCGCTCGTCTTCAAATTTCCGTTCGAAAATGCACTGATGGTTCGTCAGGACAACGGAACGGAAGGAGCCGTAATTTAAGGCTTTGCTGTTTTTCTTGATTTCCACAAGGCGGGCGATATGGTCGGTCAGAGTGTTCCATTTTGGTTCTTCGAAGCATGCGCGGAGAGCCGGATCTCCTTCTTCTTTCTTTGCCGTTGCGCCCCATTCACTGCCGTAATAGATACAAGGCATACCCGGCATACCGAAAGCCAGCGTATAAATAAGCGGCAGATGGTTCGGATTGCTGAGAATGCTGGCAACCCTTGTCACATCATGGTTATCGACGAAAGAGAGTAGATGCATGCCTTTGTATCGCGTCCAGTCTTCCGGTCCGAACTGCTGTTGCAGGGAATGAATGATTTCAAACATATTCATGCTGTTGAAGCTGGAGAAAAGTCCTTTGTAGCATGCATAGTTGGTAGCGCTGTGAAGCATTTCCGGATTTACGAACTGATTGTAATCGCCGTGCAGAAGTTCGCCCAAAAGAAGGAACTCCGGTTTTAAGTCGTTGCAGAACCAGCGCAGCCGCTTCAGGAAATCTTTATCCAGACAGTAGGCAACATCAAGACGGAGTCCGTCGATGTCAAATTCATCAACCCAGCCTTTGACGTGGTCGAGAATATGCTGGATGACTGCTTCATTCCGCAGGTTCAGCTTGACTAAGTCGTAGTTTCCTTCCCAGCCTTCGTACCAGAAGCCGTCATTATAGTTGGAATTTCCGTCGAAACTGATATGGAA
>CANRMC010000034.1 GCA_947631605.1 uncultured Lachnospiraceae bacterium | reverse complement strand
TATCCGCCAGTCCTGCCGCAACAATATTTTTTGCCACATAACGCGCGGCATATGCTGCGGAACGGTCCACCTTCGTGCAGTCCTTTCCGGAAAATGCGCCGCCGCCATGACGGGCGTAGCCGCCATAGGTATCAACAATGATCTTCCGTCCGGTAAGCCCGCTGTCGCCGTGCGGTCCGCCGATCACGAAGCGTCCGGTCGGATTAATGAAAAATTTCGTATCCGCATCTACCATGTTCTGTGGAAGGACAGCGTCAAATACATATTTTTTAATATCTGCATGAATGGTTTCCTGTGACACTTCTTCCCCATGCTGGGTGGAAAGTACCACCGTATCGATCCTGACCGGTCTTTGTGCCTCGTCATATTCCACCGTTACCTGCGTTTTTCCGTCCGGCCTTAGGTAAGGGAGGGTTCCGTTTTTCCGAACCTCCGTCAGTTTCCGCGCCAGTTTATGCGCCAACGAGATCGGGTACGGCATCAGTTCCTCCGTTTCATTCGTTGCATATCCGAACATCATGCCTTGGTCGCCGGCGCCGATTGCTTCCAATTCTTCATCGCTCATGGTATTTTCCCTGGCTTCCAGCGCCTTGTTTACACCCATTGCGATATCCGAAGACTGCTCGTCGATCGCAGTGATAACGCCGCAGGTGTCGCAGTCAAACCCGTATTTTGCCCTGTCATATCCAATTTCCCGAATGGTATCCCGGACGATTTTTTGAATATCTACATAAGCGCTTGTCGTAATCTCTCCCATTACCAATACAAGCCCTGTTGTGATCGCAGTCTCACAGGCAACCCGGCTCATGGGATCCTGTGTGAGCAGCGCGTCCAGCACTGCGTCGGATATCTGATCGCAGATCTTATCCGGATGTCCTTCTGTTACTGATTCTGATGTAAAAAGTCTTCGTTCCATTTCTTCCTCCTTATATAAGAAAAAAAGAATCCGATTCATGAAATCGGATTGTCTCACCAATTTATATTTACACCTTATAAAGATAAGTAAAAGATACAACAATTCGGTATTTTAGTCAACTGTTTTATGTGTTACAATGACAATATTCATTGAAATCAAAATAAGGAAACTCATATGTCAGGACTTGTTTTAAAAATCATAGCCATACTCAGCATGCTGACCGACCATATCGCCGCCTCCTTCGGTCTTTCTTTTTTCCCTCCGGAGGTCTATTGGGTTATGCGTTATATCGGAAGGACTGCCTTCCCGGTCTTCTGCTTCCTGATCGTAGAGGGTGCGCTCCATACCCGTAATCCGTACCGTTATCTCGCCCGCTTGGGAATCTTTGCTCTGATCTCCGAGATACCTTTCAATCTGGCTTTTGACCGTTCTGTGATAAAGACCGGCTCCACAAATGTATTCTTCACCCTGTTTCTGGGGCTACTCGCAATTATCATATGCCGGAAGCTGAAAGATGCGGCTTCCGCTGAAATACAGATCGCAGTCGCCGCCGGTGCGGTTATCATCTGCTGCCTTGCTGCCGAACTGTTACATACTGACTATTCTTCCGGCGGCGTTCTTGTTATCATTTCCATGTATTTTCTTCACGATAAGCCGGCTGCCCGGGACGCCGTCATGCTGCTCATCCTTTCTCTTTTCTTCGGTCCCGTAGAATTATTTGGCGCCGCAAGCATCGTTCTGTTTTTCTTTTACAATGGCAGACGCGGAAAAACCAACCGCTTCTTCCAGTACTTCTTTTATGCTTTCTATCCGCTTCACCTTACTGTTCTCTGGATTCTTTCGTATTGTTTTTTGTATTAATTTGTATTACAATAAATCTGTTCCGTACTCCGGAGCTTATGATCGAGAAATAAATGTAAAGGAGATACTGCGATGGTAAAAGACGACTGCATATTCTGCAAGATTGCAAACGGCGAGATCCCGTCAGCAACGGTTTATGAAGATAATGATTTCCGGGCGATCCTGGATATCAGTCCGGCGTCCAAGGGGCACGCTCTGATCATTCCAAAAGAGCATTGTGACAATATATTTGAAATAAAGGCGGATACCGCCGCCAAAGTATTCCCGCTCGCAGCGAAGCTTGCCAAAGCCATGAAAGAGGCCCTGAACTGCGACGGCATGAATATCGTACAGAATAACGGAACCATTGCCGGTCAGACCGTATTCCATTTCCACACACATCTGATCCCGAGATATGAGGGCGACGGTGTGAATCTCACATGGAAACAGCATGATACCCAGGCTGAAGACCAGCAGCTCCTTGCAGAAGCGATCCGAACCCTTTTGTAATCTATATTGATATTAAAATAAAAATGTGCCATGGAACAAGCAGACCATTCCTCTCACTCCATGGCACAATTTTTATGTTTATTTATTTGATGTATTCTCCAATGATCTCTTCGGCTTTTTGACTGTCGCAGGAAATGCAGAGCACCACATAACATCCGCTGCTCTTTACGACAGCGTCATCCAGCTTTGGCATTTCATCCGGAAGGTAATTCTCGCATGCTTTTTTCTGGTCTTCGATCCTTTTATTATAAGCGTCCTGAACCGTCTTTGCATAGTCCGCCGTCGCTGCCTTAATTACGGCGATCTCCTCAGCCGTTGCATTGGTATTCGTATAAAATGCGCCGCTTTCCACCTGTGACGCATCCAGATTATACAGTTTGCTGACGGCAACGTCCGTATCCAGCTCCGCCAACTGATCCTTAAAATCACCCTCAGTCTTTAACTGATCCGCAAGTTCCTTTACGTCAAAATCCACCGTTTCGGAATCCGCAGAAGAATTTTCCGTATCATTCGTCCCTCCGCCGCAGGCTGTCAGTAATCCGAGTGCCAGGATAAGCACCGTACCAAGCGCAAATTTTCTGATCGATCTTAATTTTTTCATCTTCGTTTTCCCTACCTTTATTTTATCAAAATGTATTGCTCATAATTATTGCCGATAATGTATTTTAACCAAGGGTAATCATAGCACAGCCATTATTATGTGTAAATTATAAATTTCTTAATCTTATTCGCTTTATCATTTCTTTAAAACCGCATTTCTTTTGATGTAATCCATGATCTCCTGATATTCCGGCGGATTGTAATGCAGTCCGTCTCCGGTCGCGCCGCTCTTTGCCGCTCCGTCTTCCCCCATCATACAGGAAGCGATATCCAGGTACACAAGATCGCCGTACTCCTGACACATGGCAAGAAGCGCCTCATTGTATTCCTCCGCCCGGACATTGGAAAACGACGGATTGGAATCGGAAAACCTCTTGCTCATAGGCAGGATATTTTCTATATAAATGATAGCGTCCGGATGACATTCCCGTATTTTATCGATCAGCACCTTATACTCGGAGATAAACTGTTCGCTGTCGTTATAAAAAAGCTCATTCGTCCCGAATCCCACATAATAAACCGCATAATCTGTCTTCTCCACGATCTGGAGCATATTATAAGAACCCGGATCATTTTTCAGGGAAAACACCCTGCTTTCGCAGGCATTTTTCGCCGTATAGCCGATCTGATAGAAACCATGCCATTTCGGAAGATCGGAATATTCCAATAATCCTTTCGTTCTGGAATCTCCAAGGAAACAGGCGTTCTCAAAATAGGAATCATCTACAAGCCCATAGATTTTATAATAAAGCTCCTGATTCATCCACATCCTGCCGGATCCGTCCGCATCCCCTATAGAAGCCGTATTGATAACGTTGGTCTGATAATCCTCCTCATGCACGTAAAATCCCTCCTCCAGATTCATTGCGGAAATGGTTGCCGATTCCCTGCCGGTAAGTTCCGGTTCCTGATAACTTACAGTATTCCAGATTTCCTGCCCGATAAAGAAGCACAAGACCGCAAGCATCATAAAAAGACCGCATTTTCTCGCATAACGGAGGCGGTGTTTTTTCTTGTTTTTCTTATCCTTTTTATTCTTCTTATCTTTGCTTTCTTCCTCTGTAAAATTATCTTCTTCCCGTATTTTCATGGTATCCCCCGACGTTGCATTTTATCTTACAGAATCCATATATCGACATCATACCCGTTTTCATCTTCCGTTGCAACAATTCAACTGAAAATATTATATTTTCTTCTCAGTTTTTCATAGACACCCACTTTTGGGTATGTTAGAATAATTGATATAATGCTCACGTAAAATAATGCCAGATTTTACAGAATACAGATGGGAGGATGATTATGGGTTTATCGGCAAAAATCGAGAAATATAAAGAAAAGGATGTGATCCGGCTGGAGGCCGGACGTTACACTGCCATTATCGCACCGTTTCTGGGAAGCAATATCATGCGAATGATAGATTCCGAGGGTAAGATCGACTTCTTCCGGAATGATGAAAGCCTTACGATCGAGCAGCTTCAGTCTTCTCCGGAGGTTTACGGTTTCCCTACCCTGTATCTTCCGAACCGGTTATCAGGCGGAAAACTTACCGTTTCGGATCATACCTATCAGTTACCGATCAACGACGGTCTGGGGAACCACATTCACGGTTTCCTGCATAAAAGGGAGCACGAGATCGTTTCTGCCGTAGCAGCTGACGGCAAGGCAGTCGCAAAAACACAGTACGTTTATGATGAGAAGGATCCGTTCTTTGAAACGCTTCCGATCAGCTTCCGCGCGGAATATACGTTTACATTGTCTGAAAGCGGCATGGCGTACGAATTTACCATGACGAATCTTTCCGACCGCCAGCTTCCTTACGGTGTCTGCAATCACACAGCGATGAAAGGACCTTTTACGGAGGGCGGAGACGGAATGGATGTCCGACTGTATGTTCCGATCGGCGAGAGAGTCCATCTGAACAGTCAGTGTATTCCGACCTGTAACTTCCTTCCGCTGGACAACCATGACAAGCAGTACCTGACCGGTTCCAATATTCCGGTTCTTCAGGATATCGACAACGATATGTATTACGCCGAAAAAGGCGAAGTGGACGGCAAGCCGTATTATGGCATCACGGCAACCGACCTTGCAACCGGAAACAGGATCTGTTATGAGGTCTGCGAAGATTTCAAATACTGGATCATCTGGAACGACCATGGAGATAAGGGATATTTCTGTCCGGAACCGATGACCTGGATCATCGACGCACCGAACCTTCCGCTCTCGCCGGACGAATCCGGTTATGTGGAGCTTGCACCGGGAGAATCCAAGACCATTACAGAGAAAATTTACAGCGTTTTAAAATAAGACATCTGCTTGTCTTTTACCCTTGTTTATTATATAATTAATACATATTTTTTATAAGAAAGGACGGTAAAACATTTATGAAATTTGGATACTTCGATGATGTGAACAAAGAGTACGTCATCACATCACCTAAGACGCCTTATCCTTGGATCAACTACCTCGGAACGCAGGACTTCTTTTCCCTGATTTCCAATACGGCAGGAGGTTATCATTTTTACAAGGATGCCCGCCTCAGAAGAATTACCCGTTATCGTTACAACAATGTACCTGTCGATATGGGCGGACGTTACTTCTACATAAATGAGGACGGCAATATCTGGAATCCGGGCTGGTCACCGGTAAAAAAAGACCTCGACTTCTATCAGTGCCGTCACGGCATGGGTTATACCATCATTACCGGTAAATCCAACGAACTGAAAGCAGAAGTTACTTTCTTCGTTCCGCAGAACTATCAGGGCGAAATTCAGAAAGTTGTTCTCAAGAACGAAGGCACGACGCGCAAGAGCTTTACACTCTTCTCCTTCCTTGAGTGGTGTCTGTGGAATGCAGAGGACGACTCCACCAACTTCCAGAGAAACTTCAACACCGGTGAAGTAGAAGTAGAAGGATCTACCTTATTCCACAAGACAGAGTACAAAGAGCGCCGCGACCATTTCGCATTCTATACCGTAAATTCTCCGATCGACGGATATGATTGCGACCGTGAAACATTTATGGGGCTCTATAACGGCTTTGGCAATCCGGACGCTGTTGTAAACGGCAGATCCAACAATTCCAAAGCAGACGGCTGGTCACCGATCGCTTCCCACAGCATCAACATCGACCTTGCGCCTGGCGACACCAAAGAACTTGTCTTCATCCTCGGCTATGTAGAGAACGGCGAGGACAAGTGGAACGCAGACGGCTCCATGAAGAAGGACAAGGCTTATGAAATGATCGCTCAGTTCGATACCGTAGAAAAGGTTGACGCAGCATTCGAAGCAAACAAGAAGATGTGGGAAGACCTGCTTTCCAAGTATTCCGTAAATACACCGGACGAGAAAATGAACCGTATGGTTAATATCTGGAACCAGTATCAGTGTATGGTTACTTTTAATATGTCCCGTTCCGCTTCCTACTTTGAATCCGGCATCGGACGTGGTATGGGATTCCGTGATTCCAATCAGGATCTGCTCGGCTTCGTACATCAGATTCCGGATCGTGCAAGAGAGCGTATTCTGGATCTTGCTGCTACACAGTTTGAGGACGGCGGCTGCTTCCATCAATACCAGCCTCTGACAAAGAAAGGAAATGACGCAGTCGGCGGCGACTTCTCCGACGATCCGCTTTGGATGATCCTTTCTACGGCAGCATATATCAAGGAAACCGGCGATTACTCCATTTTGGATGAAATGGTTCCTTACAGAAACGATGAATCTCTGGCTCAGCCGATGATGCATCATTTACAGCAGTCCTTCTACCGTGTGGTAAATAACGTAGGTCCTCACGGACTTCCGCTTTCCATGCGTGCAGACTGGAACGACTGTCTGAACCTTTCCTGCTTCTCCAATACACCGGGCGAGAGCTTCCAGACATGGACCTCTCCAAAGTACGGAGACGACAAATATTCCAAGGTTGCAGAATCCTTATTCGTTGCAACGCTGTTTACCTATACCGCTCCGCTTTATGTAGAGCTCTGCAAGTACAAGGGCGATGAAGAAGCCGCAGCAAAAGCGCAGGCAGAAATCGACAAGATGCGGGCAAATATTCTGGAAAGCGGCTGGGACGGCGAGTGGTTCTTAAGAGCCTATGATGATTCCGGCAAGCCGGTCGGCTCCCATAACAACGAAGAAGGCAAGATCTTCATCGAGCCACAGGGCTTCGCAGTTATGTCTGAACTCGGCAAGGACAAGGGATATGACATCAAGACTCTGGATTCCATCGACAAGTATCTGAATTGCAAATACGGTCTTGTACTGAACAATCCGGCATTCACAAAGTACTATATCGAATACGGTGAGATTTCCACCTATCCGGCAGGCTATAAGGAAAATGCCGGCGTATTCTGCCACAACAATGCATGGATCATTGCCGCTGAAGCATATGCAGGACGTGGAGACAAGGCATACGAATATTATTCCAAGATCGCGCCTGCTTATCTGGAAGATATTTCAGACCTTCACAGAACAGAGCCTTATGTATATGCACAGATGATTGCCGGCAAGGACGCTGGACGTTCCGGTGAGGCTAAGAACTCTTGGCTGACCGGTACTGCTGCATGGAACTTCGTAGCAGTTTCCCAGTATATCCTCGGTATCATTCCTGATTTCAATGGACTGAAGGTTGATCCATCCATTCCAAGCGAGTGGGACGGCTTTACCGTATCCCGTCAGTTCCGGGGCGATACATATGATATTTCCGTTACCAACCCGAACCACATCAATAAGGGCGTAAAGAGCATGACCGTTGACGGAAAGCCTGTTGACGGAAATGTAATTCCGGCATTCGGAGACGGACAGGTTCACAAGGTAGAGGTTGTTCTCGGATAATCCCTAGTTTTCATAAAAGAAACCATAATAAAAGAGAGTAAATACGGTTTTCCCTGTATTTACTCTCTTTTTCTTATTCTTATTCCTTTTTTATTCCGGAACCCACTCGCTGCTTCCGTCACTGTAGAAAATGTCATAACCGCCCTTGTCACAATTTGGAACCGTTTCCACCGGATATTTTTCCGTTGGCGCTTCTGTTTTCGGAGCTTCTGTTTTAGGTGCTTCCGTTGTCTTTGGAGCTTCCGTTGCCTTCGGTGCTTCTGTCTTCTTTTCCGTCTTCGGTGCCTCTGTCTTTTTTTCCGTCTTCGGCGCTTCCGTCTTCTTCTCTGTCTTCTTCGGCGCTTCTGTTGTCTTCGGCTCCTCCGTTTCCTTTTCCGTATTCTCCGTCTTTTCTTCCGTTGTATTCTTTTCTTCCGCCTCTGTATCCTCAGATGCGCCGCCTCTCGGCTCGATCGGCGTATCTGTACTCAGATCCTCCGAACTCACATCTTCTGTTATGATCTCCTCTGTACTGCTGTCTGTACCGTCCTTCGGACCGCCGCAGCCTGCTAATCCAAACGCCAGCAGCATACTGGCCGATAATATCAATAACTGTTTCTTTTTCATGATCATCATTCCTCTCTCTTTATTTAAAAGTAAGCCTGATTCCCGTCATACAGGAATACACTTCCTCGTTTTCCGTAATAATTTCTACTGTATACTCGCCCTGCGGGAGCGAATTCTGTCCGATATACGCCACATATCCATAATCCGAATCCGAGCCGGTCAGCGCTTTTTCATTGACCGGTGCCGCTTCGATCACAAATTCCCCGTTTTGTGACGTAAGCCGGATATAAATATAGGAATCATCGGATACATATGCAGCGTCCACCAGCCCATACAATTTATAATAGTTTTCAAACGTCGTTATTTCCGCCGTCGTTTCTTCCGATCCGTACGCCACAGTCTGCTGCTCCAGATCCCTGAGAGGCGCCGGCATGACCGGTGCAAAACGCACCAGCTGGTCTAAATTCCGTTCTACGATCTCCAGAATACAGACGTCCATATCCATGGTACTCATGTAATCCAGACGGTAAGGAACCGTTTTTAGAAAATATCCGTATTGAAACTCATTTGCAAGAAACGGAAGCAGGGAATTCCCAAAAGAATCCCGAAAACACAGGAGCTTCCCCTGTGCGTCCGCACACTCCGTTTCAATCGTATTTTGCGTTACATCCGCCGTTTTGTCAAGATAATCATAATTCAGATACTTCGAATAGTCATATTCCGCTTCCGTATGACGCATACGCGGGAAAAGAATCTTGTCAATATCGCCCTCGAAATCATTTCGAATCTCATAATCCAAGCCTGTAAAATCCGTATGCGGAACGCCTGCTTCCGTAAGAAGCAGATCCTGTACCATGACGGCGCCCCGATTATTCCAATGGGAATCGCCTTTATGATAGAGCACTTCGTCCTGCTCCTCAAAATACGCTTTCAGATCCACATACCGGACGCCTGCTGAAGTAAGCTTCGGCGCCAGTCTGTCCAGATTATGCTCCCCATCATATTTCACATAATAATACGGCATATGTTCCGGATAGAGCGTATTTTTGTTCGGAGCCACCGTAAAAATAAACTGCTTTCCCAAGGAATCCTCCGTATATTCCTGCATAAGGGAAAGAGTCCGGGTAATATTATTGAGTCCCCGTTCTGTCATTAGATTCGTTCCCTGATAATCCTCCAGAGAAACCGTAAGATACAGCCAGTCGTCCGTCCCGTACACAGCAAGTTCCTCCGCAGATTCCCCGAAGAGACTGCTTTTCAGAACCGTATTTGCCGTCACCAGTTCCTGACGGAAAGCAAAATGGTCGGAAAAATAATCGCTCGCATCCTGCAAAAAGTGAATGTTAATCCCGTTTTCCGCAACAAACTGCGGCGCTTCCGCCAGAACCTTATTCTCGGTTCCTTCCGGCTCTTTATAAAAAATCAATCCGGCAAGAGGAAGCGATATGATGATAAAAAATATTAAAATGCAGGTTATCTTATAGTATTTCATACAGGCTCCCCTTTAAAAACGGAAATAAATAAACGGATTGTAAGCGTCCTGCGCAAGATTCATCATACAAAGAATTAAAAGCGCAAAAAGGCAGATGTCCGTTATAACCCGCAGACTCATTTCCGCCGCTCCGCCTTTCTCTATGATCGAATCCCGCAGTCTGTGATACCACGGAACACACAGCAAAATCCCCAGTACAAGCATAAAAATATTATACGGGGTAAGAAGCGATGTGAGAAGAATATGTCCCGCCATGCTTCCATGCGGCGAAAACATGGCTGCAAGAATACCTCCAGCCTGTCCCGGCGTATCCGCCCGGAAGAGAACAAAGGCACAGATCACCACAAGCCATGTATAAACGTAATACAGAGGCTTTAATTTCCTGCTGTCCGCATGGAACCATTTTCCTTCTTCCATGACGGAGCAGGTTCCATGGATCAGACCCCAGATGAGAAATGTTATATTTGCCCCATGCCAAAGACCGGTGAGAATGAAAACCAGATACTTATTGATATATGTACGAAGCTTTCCTTTCCGATTTCCGCCCAGCGGAATATAAACATATTCCTTAAACCATGAAGACAGGGAAATATGCCACCTTCTCCAGAACTCTTTTATGGAGGAGGCAGCATATGGGTAATTGAAATTCTCATTAAAGTGGAAGCCAAACATTCTTCCCATGCCGATCGCCATATCGCTGTAACCGCTGAAATCATAGTAAATCTGCAGGGTATAGCCGACAGCGAGAATCCATGCGGACGCCGTTGTAAGTTTTGAAATATCGGCGATCAGCGTATCCACGACGAGCGCCGCCGTATTCGCGATCAGGACTTTTTTCGCAAGACCGGTTATAAACCGCTTCAGGCCGTAATATACGCCGTCCGCAGTCACCCGGCGATCTTCTATCTCCGCAGAAATATCCTGATACTTGATGATCGGTCCTGCAATCAGCTGCGGAAAAAAAGAAAGATATAACAATATATGTCCAAAATTTTTCTGGCAGACTTCCGGATCCCGGTATACGTCAATCACATAAGACAACGCCTGAAACGTATAAAAGGAAATTCCGATAGGCATCGTAAGCCCGAAAGGCATATATTTAAATACCACAAGAATACCGATATTCCATACGACCGCAATCGTGAGGAGCAGCCGGGAGCCTTTCTTCTTTCCTAACAGCCTGCCAAAGCAATAATTCCAGACGGCGGAACCGATCATAAGCAGAACATAAACCGGTTCCCCGACGGCATAAAAGACAAGGCTTGCGGCTGCCAGAAGCAGATTCCGTACTTTCAGAGAGGGAATCAGAATATAAAGCAGAAATACAGGAAATAAAAACGCACTGATAAAGGTTATCTGACTGAATACCATATTTCCGCCCTCTTATTCATAATGATACGAATAAGGATTTGTCCTGCTTGTAAATGCAAATCTCGGAACATCCGGATGCTTATATTCGATTTCCGGATCATACATCACACCGTCAATCTCACACCAGCCATGCGGACGCCGGCTGCTTCCGAGAGAGCCGCGATTCACAACCGCCTGCGGATATCCGATTTTGCGGGCAAGCATACAGAACAGGGACGCATAAGCATAGCAGTTGCCCTGACCGGTAGTTACGATCGTATACGCATAATAAGTATCCCATGAAAAATTCGCCGGATGGTCTGCGCTCAAAGTCTTATAGGTATAATTATGTACGACATAGTCATACAGCACTCTTAGTTTTTGCTCACGCGTCATGCTGTCATTTGTATTCTGGGCAATGATCCTGTCCAGATATGGTTCCAGCATCTGATAACCGGACAACGTCTCCTCGTATCTTTTTGCCGAATAAGCGGTCTGTGTGGAACCGGAAGCTTCGGAGCCTTTCGGAAGGATCTTGATCTGAATGGCTTCAACCCTGTATTTATTTCCGGTCGTACCGGCGTACTCACCATTTTTTGCCCAGCCCATCCAGCCGAATGACTGTGCATGAACCCGATAATAAATATCGCAGTACTTCGCAATATCGCCGGATAAAGAAATGGAAACCGCTTCTAACCGTTTTGCCTCACCGGATGTTCCTGCAAATGTTCCCTCTACCACTTCATCCATCCAGCCATACGTCTGACAATGCACCTGATATTTGATCTGTCCGAATAACTGTCCCGGCCTGATGCGTCATTTGGATCTTTAATCCTTCCAGACGTTTCTTCTGTCCGGTGGTTCCAAGTGTTTGTCCGTTTTGGACAGTGTCTAAATTCCCGTAAGTCTGTACATGGCCGCTGTAATATACCGTATTTACGTTATCGGTTGTGAGAGCCGCCACTTTTCCTGTCTTCGGTGCGGCTTCGGAACCTTTCTTTACAACCTGAACCTGAATTCCCTCAAGTACGGAAGCAAAACCGACCGTTCCGGCAGTTTCTCCGTTCTTTGTCCAATCCAGCCAGCCATAGTTACTCATATATGTACGGTAATAAACATCATACTCATTCGCCAGTTCGCCGGTCAGACGGATCTGGATCGCTTCCAGACGTTTCTTCTGTCCTTCCGAACCGGTCTCTGTCCCTGCCGATACCCATGGCTGCCAGCCAAAGGTCTGGCAATGCGCATGATACTCTATCGTGCCGCTCAGTCCTTCCGGCAGCGAAAAGGACGAAATAGTAAACGCCTCCAGACGTTTTCCGGACTCAATCTGTCCTGCCGTTCCGCCATTCTCCGCGATCGCACTATTCCCATACGTCTGCTGATGAACATAATATTTCAGATTCAGCTGTTCTTCCTCAACCTCAGCCTCAGGATCCTTCTCCTGCTCCGCCAATACATAGGCGGTTTCATTGGAAATTGCTGCGATTCCCATATCAGCCGCTGATTCCTCCTCTGTCGGATCATCTATATCGGCATCCGTAGCCGTTGCCACATTTTGTACAGTCTGCTGCTCTGCCGATACTTCCTCCGCCGAAACTTCTATCGGCGCTGCCTGCGACAGGGAAGCAAGTCCCATGCTGATCAATAGACAAATAGAAATGACTTTATGTTTTCTGCGAATCATAGCTTTCTCCTTTGTGTTTTTTAAATTACATCTGAATTATAACGATTTTAACTCTCCCTGTACTTATCCGGCAGCTAAATCCAATCATTTTCAGCCTATGATCGAGGCCGTCTTAGGCGTACAAGCCTCTTTTATTTTTTCTGAAATCATGGAATCAGACCTGATCAAGCGTTTTGAAGATGAGGGCTAGTATTGTACTTTTATCTTTCTATCATACATCAATCAGGTCTGTTTTGCCAACATTTAATATAATTAAACTGCTATTTTGCAATATATGACTGTCCGTTTGCGGAGTTGATGCCGCATTAAGTTTCTTATGTTTTTCTTAATCATGAAAATACACTCTGTACCAGACGACAAAACAATAAATAGACCAGATACGTTTCATATTTTTTTCTTTACCATTTTTGTGGTTTTCAAGCAGTGTCAATATATATTTCTGATTAAAAAACTTCCCTGCTTCCTCGCTTTCAAACACTTCCTTAACCATGTTGTAATACTTTTCCTGTTTCAGCCAATCATTAAGCGGAACAGGGAAGCCTTTCTTTCTCATCTTTGCCGTTTTTTCAGGCAATTCTTTGAGAGCCGCTTCTCTAAGGGCAACTTTCGTTGTTTCTCTTGTCACTCTGTATTTTGACGGTATCTGCAAGGCAATTTTGAGCATTTCTTTATCCAGAAACGGAACACGAAGTTCCAGAGAGTGCGTCATACTCATTCTGTCCGCCTTTACCAGAATATCCTGAATCAGCCATGTATTGATATCCACATACTGCATTTTTGTAATATCGTCTTCATTCTTCACCTGATCGAAGAAAACCTTAGTATAAGCTTCGGGTTTTTCCGCCGGGATCGGATGTGCAAAAACCTTGTCCCGCTCCGTATAAGGATAGACGTAATTATTTCTGATAAACCGTTCTTCTATCGGTTTTGCGCCGTTTATGAGGAATCTCCTGCCATGAACTCTCGGAAGCAGCTTTGCCACCGACGCTGCTGCATTTCTTAATATCTGCGGCAGCCTCTGATATGTTTCAAAATCCAACGGCTCGCGATAATAATGATAGCCGCCGAAAAGTTCATCTGCTCCTTCGCCGCTTAACACGACCTTGACCTGTTCGGATGCAAGCCGGGCAAGAAAATAAAGCGCTATGGCTGAGGGATTCGGAAGGGGTTCATCCATGTGATACTGGACATCAGGCACAGCGTTAAAATATTCATCGGCTGTAATCTTTTTTGTATACAGATTCACGCCGACGTGCGCGGCAAATTCCTCGGCAAAAGACAGTTCGCTGTACTGTTCCTCGGCAAATCCCACAGAAAAAGCCTTCACATCATTCTTTTTTGACATCTCATTTACAACATAACTTGAATCAACTCCACTTGAAAGAAAGCAGCCGACTTCAACATCGCTGATCCCATGGGCAGCCGTTGAATCCTTAAACGCTTGGTCAATGATATCCGCCCACTCTTCAAGTGATCTTGTATCGTCAATGTCATATTTCAGTTCGTAATACTTTTTAATCTTCATATGATTATCCGTATATTCAAAATAAGAAGCAGGCGGCAGCTTATAAACATTCTTAAACAATGTTTCATCATTCGGAATATATTCAAAACACAGATATTCCGGTATTCTGCTTTCATTAAGCTCTCTTATGAACCTTGGATGGTCGAGGAAGGCTTTTATCTCTGATGCAAACAAAAATGTACTATCTTTGATATAGTAAAAAAATGGCTTAATGCCAAAAAGGTCACGTGCGCCGAATACTTTCTTTGCTGTCTTATCCCAGATCACAAAGGCAAACATGCCTCTCAACTGATTTAAAATATCCTTTCCATATTCTTCATATCCATGAAGAATAGTTTCTGAATCTGTTTTAGTCTTAAAAATATGTCCTTTTTTAATCAGATCTTTTTTTATTTCCTGATAGTTATATATCTCTCCGTTAAAGACTATGACTTTTGTTCCGTCTTCGTTGATGATCGGCTGGGAACCTCCCTCAAGATCTATGATGCTCAATCTCCTGAACCCCAGAGAAATCCCACTGTCAACATAATAATCATCCTGATCCGGTCCTCTATGTGCTATCCGGTCAGCCATTTTTCGAACTATAATATTGTTTTCCTTATCTTCAAACTCGTTTGTAAACCCTGCAAAACCGCACATTTTTTACTCCTATCCGCTTCTTTGCGTTATTTTTTAATTTTTCCATAAACAGGTACAGAATTTTTTTCGGCTTTATAATATTTTCTGTACTGATTAAGGTAGGAGACGACTACATAAAATCGTCTGACCAGACTTAAATCTTTCCTGTAATACAAGGGATAACTAATCTCCTTTTCTTTAAAAAGCTGCTTCACCTTTTGCATTATGGCTTTATTTCCCCTGACATATTTTTTTATGATCCCTTTAGGAACGACAAAGAAAAGATGTTCCCTGTCTGCGATCGTATATTCAAGATCCTTGTTATAGATCAGATCGTCCACAATCCATCTGACAGCATTAAATCCGCTGCCGGTAACGTAATAATTGCTTCTGCCCAGCCTGACGTTTATCTCAAAAAAATTATAGGTATTATTCCGGCTGTCATATTTTATATCGAAATTGGCAAAACCGGTATATCCGATATATTCAAGAAATCTTGAGGCGTCGGCAATGATTTTTTCATCAACCTCGTTTATGATCGCAACCGGGTTGCCAATGGCTAACGGCGAATGATCTTCCAAAAGGACATGACCGAATGACGCAAACCGGACTTTTGAATTTCTATCGCAGTAACAGGTAAGCACCCGCATATTCGTATCATCACCGGGAATACAATCCTGAATAAGGAATTTATAGTCATAACCGGAACTTTCAAGATTTGCAAGCATTTTTTTCAGATCAGCCTCGTTTTCAAAACGGAAAACTTTTCTTTTACCTTCGAAACTGACATAGTGATATAGTGCGGAATTCGCGCATTTGGCAATAACCGGATAATCAAAACCAAACTTCAGGTCATTTTCCTCACCACAGTTATATACATAGGTCTTTGGATGGCAAATACCAAGTTCATCACATATCTCATAAAACTTATCTTTTAGAACGATCTTATTCAGAAGTTCCTCATCAATATAAGGAATTATGTAATATTCCGAGAGTTCGTCCTTATTTTCAATCAGATTCCTTACATACCAGTCGCCGCATCCCATAACGATCAGTTTTTTCCTGCCGGCAAATTCCTTCCCCACCTTTATCAGCGTATCGACAAGAACCGGCGCATTATCCAGACCTGCTATTACCCTGTTTTCACATAATCTGCTGGTTGAGATTATTTTTGTTTCTAAGCGGCTCAATACCAGAGAGCATATACCGTATTCCTCATGAAACGAGCGGACAAGGCTGTAAGCCGTTATGTCAGCTCCAAGAATTACGGGCAAAAATTCAGTTTCATTAAATTTCATCATTTTCTCTTCCGTCCAAAAATATTTGTTTTTTTATTTTTTCTTTTGTTTAATCTTTTTATTTATTCATGTATTTTTGGATTATAACATATATTTTTTGATGTTTCAATATAATATAACATATATTTTTGGACGTGTTGTCTCTTCTTTCCTTTATCATTTATTATGAGGTGATAGTATGGATAATAATTTTATTAAAGACAGAATAACTGAATTGCGCCTTCTAAAAGGTGTTTCTGAATATCAGATGAGTTATGATCTGGGACACAGCCGCGGATATGTTTATAACATTTCCTCCGGTAAAAGCCTGCCGCCTATGAATGAATTTTTATCGATTTGTGACTATTTCGACATTACGCCGGCTGAGTTTTTTACGGAACAGCTTCACTATCCGGGGCTGATCCAAAAAGCGCTGGAAGGATTGCGGCAGCTTTCAGATGAGGACATATTACTCATCCTGAACCTGATCAACCGCCTGCAGAAAGATCAATAATATTTTCAGCCAAAAAAAGAGGAACAGCATCACCGTTTTTCCTTTGGAAATATCGGCGAGGCTGCTCCTCTTTTCATTATGTATAAAAAATTGTTGTTATTTTTTGCTGTACTTTGCCTGCAGCTCCTTACTTGGAAATGTAGGCTTCTTTTCTTGCTGACGTCACTCCCTGATAAGTGTCAGGAGGCGGTGCGCTGCCCCTCGGTATAAGCACGATCTGTATGCCCTCCAGACGTTTTGCGTATCCGGCGGTGCCTGCCGGGTCGCCGTTCTTCGCCCAGCCGAGCCAGCCATAACTCTGCGCATGAACACGGTAGTAAACATCAAACGAGAAAGCAGCATTACCTGTGAGCTTGATCGCAATTGCCTCCAGCCGCTTTGCCTGTCCGCTCGTTCCAGACATTTCACCGTTTTTGTTCCATGTAAGCGGATTCTTCACATCACCCTGCCAGCCGATCGACTGCACATGCGTGGTGTACATAATATCCCCAAAATCCTTGTAAGGCAGATTCGTAAGTTTTATCTTGATTCCTTCCAGTCGTTTTGCCTGTCCGCTCGTTCCGGACATCTGACCGTTATATCTCCAGCCCTGCCAGCCATAGGACTGTACATGCGTACAATAAGCGATATTCGGTCTTCCTGTACTCTTAACAAACGGATTTGTATTAGAGGTTGCGATAGAACCATATATCGGGGATGAACCTGCTGCCGCTACATACGCCTCGCTCCTTACGGATCTGATTCCTCCCAGATTTTGATTAAACGGTTCTCCATGCTTTACCAGCACGATCTGGATTCCTTCCAGACGCTTACCATAGCCTGCGGTACCTGCCGGTTCGCCGTTCTTCGCCCAGCCGAGCCAGCCATAGGACTGTGCATGAACACGATAATATATATCATAATTATAACACTCGCCGTAACCTGTCAGCTTGATTTTGATCGCTTCCAGCCGTTTTGCTTCCCCTTCGGTACCGGACATATCGCCGTCTGATACCCACGGAAGCCATCCGTAAGACTGTACATGCGTGGTATACTGCACCTGTATATCCGGATTTCCGGTTACACTGATATTAATTGCCTCCAGTCGTTTCGCCTGTCCACTGGTGCCTGCCATTTCTCCGTTATTCTTCCAGCCCTGCCAGCCGATTGACTGCACATGGGTACGATAGGATACGTTCAGTTCTCTTTTTTCCTGATTATAGAAATATATCGAGAACGGAAGACCGCTCACATAAGAATACCAGCGATATTCATCGTCTTCGCCCATATCCAGTTCTTTGGTTGCTTTATTAAAAGGACCATAGCTGTAGCTATTAATTTGCTTCCAATCAACGCCTTTTAAGTTTGACAGATTAACAATTCCATTCTGAGTCTTTACATACAGGCTGACTGTGACATAAGAATCATAATCATATGTAGGCAGCGTTACTGAATTCGCTCCGTTATAATCACAAGAAAGGGTAGTAACTCCTTCATGCCCGCTGACATCCAAGCTGCCCAATTTGTTATTTTCGCATCGAAGCGTTACTAATTGTGTATTTTTACTTATATCCAGACTTGTCAGCGCATTTCCACAACATGTCAGATCTACCAATTTAAGGTTCTTTGACAGATTAAGCTGTGACAGCCGGTTGTAGCCGCAATCCAATTTATCCAGATTTTCACATACGCTCACATCCAGACTTGTAAGACCTGTGTTGGCGCAATACAGTGTGCTTAATTCTTTCTTCTGTCCCAGCGTCAGACTGTTTAACGAATTGTTACTACAGGACACATACTTCAGCGCCGTATTATTACTCAGATTTAAACCTGTCAGCCGGTTATCGCTGCAGTCAAGATTTTCCAGTTTTGTATTCCTGCTGACATCTAATACTGTCAAATTATTGTTGTCACAATGAAGGTATACTAAGTTTGTATTCCCGCGGACATCCAGACCGTTTAGCCGATTGCCTCCGATATACAATGTTCTCAGTTTCGGATTCTTTGACAGATCAATACTCGTTATATCATTATCATCAGCCTCAAGATAATTGAGTTCCGGATTCATGCTCACATCCAGAGCTGATATACTGTTGCTGTTAACAGATACTGATTTAAGCTCTGGATTTCTACTCAGATTCAATGCTGTCAAATAATTGTTGGAAGCCGTAAGAATTTCAAGCTTTGGATTATGCGTAACGTCCAGACCGGTGAGATTATTTGCATAACAATAAATAGCGTTCAGCTCGGGGCAATTACTCACATCGATATTGGACAATTTGTTATAGGAACAAGATACATACTTAATTCCGGAAGGAACTTTCAGACTTTCAAGTTCATTATACGAACAATACAAATACTGCAGCTTCCGGTTTGCGCTCACATCAAGAGCCGTCAGAGCACAATCCTCGCAGTCCAGAGTTATAAGCTCAGTAAAATATGCGATACCGGTCAGATCTTTGACATCTTCGTCATCATAATAAGAATTAATGGTTAACTTTTGGATACTGTCTGGATTATCAATATACTTATTTCCATCCGTATCATAGTTCTCTAACAGTTTTTTCCGAAACTGTGCATCCGGAAAATGCGCTGCATCGATCGGAATCGCTTTTGAATTTGATGGCAGAACCAACGGCTGATCCGTCTGCGGTGGCTGTCCGACTACCGTTTCGGTCGTTGTTGCAGTTTCCGTCACAGTCTCGGTCTCTGTTGCAGTTTCGGTCACAGTTTCGGTCTCTGTTTCCTCTGCCGAGTCTGTCACAGTTTCTGCTGCCGTCACTGTCTCGGCTGCTGTCTCTGCTTCCGTCACTGTCTCAGCTTCTGTTTCCGGTTCGATGGCCGTTTCTTCTATCACCTGCTGCCCCGAAGTATCAATCTCCGCCGCATTGACATGATAAGGAACGGAAGAAACAGCCAGTATTGCCGCAAGTGCAATTGATATTATTTTCTTCATCCACAATACCCCCGTTTTTTCATACTATCTATTAAAACGACTTATTTTGAAATATAGGCTTCCGTTCTTACAGAAACAACGCCCTGATAATTGTTTGCCGGCGCCGTTTCTCCTTTCGGCACCAGAACGATCTGGATTCCTTCCAGACGTTTTCCGTATCCTGCTGTACCTGCCGGATCTCCGTTTTTCGCCCAGCCAAGCCAGCCATAGGACTGTGCATGGACACGATAATATACATCATAGTATTCTTCTACGTCTCCATAGAGTTTAATCCTGATTGCCTCCAGACGTTTTGCCTGACCGGATGTTCCGGACATTTCGCCATCTTTTGCCCATGTAGTCTCATCATATTTATCACCCTGCCAGCCATAACTCTGCACATGGGTAGTATAATAAATTCCGCCCCGCCTACTATAAGGGATGTTTGTAAGATTAATCCGGATGCCCTCCAGACGCTTTGCCTGTCCGCTCGTTCCGGACATCTGTCCATTGTATTTCCAGCCCTGCCAGCCATAACTCTGCACATGGGTAGTATATGAAACATTTGCTTCTTCTTTTGAACCTACAACCGGTGCCGTATTGGATGTCGGCGCTTGTCCGACCACAGGCGAGGTTCCCGGAGCCGCCACATACGCCTCTTGTCTTGCAGATCTGATTCCGCCCTGATTTTGATCAAAGCTTTGTCCATGTTTCACCAGAACGATCTGGATTCCTTCCAGACGCTTCCCGTATCCGGCTGTACCAGCCGGGTCTCCGTTTTTCGCCCAGCCAAGCCAGCCATAAGACTGTGCATGAACGCGGTAATAGATATCGTACATATACTTATTATCACCGTTCAAACGGATCATGATCGCTTCCAGACGCTTTGCTTCCCCTTCGGTTCCCGACATCTCGCCGTCCGCCGACCACGGCAGCCAGCCATAGGACTGTACATGGGTTGTATACTGAACATCGAGATCATCATCGCCATAAATATAAATATTGATTCCTTCCAGACGCTTTGCCTGTCCGCTCGTTCCGGACATTTCACCGTTTGAACAGTATTTCTGCCAGCCGTATGACTGTACATGTGTACGATAAGACACGCCGATCTCATCATTTATATCATTATAAATCTGTATT
>CANRMC010000033.1 GCA_947631605.1 uncultured Lachnospiraceae bacterium | reverse complement strand
CTTCGGGATTCAGGCCGTCGGCGCCCAGACCGTAAACGGTTTCGGTCGGGAATGCTACGAGTCCGCCTTTTTTAATAATTTCCGAGGCTTTTGAAATTGCTCCTGTGTCTGTCGTTGTAGAATAAATGGTTTTCATGTCATTTCCTCTTATATGATCCCGGTAGTCCGGCGTTGATATTGTATCTTTCGTATATAAAAGCACAAAATGTAGTACAGTTTACATAAATTGTTACAAAATGTAACATTTAAAAGAAATTGAGATCTCCTATAAATGTATACCATTTTATTTAAAAAGTGACAATAGAAAACAGCAAAAAAAATGGAATAATCTCTAAAAACCTTGTAGGTACAGACAAAATCAGAACAAAAAAATGATAAAAACACATAATATTATGTTGACAAAGACTGGAACGGTTGTTATAATGAACCTGTAACAAATTGTAATATTTCTGTAACAATTACAAATTGAGAGATAAAATAACAGTTTACCTGCTTGATAAAAAAATTGTGTTATAGGTTAGGAGGTCATATAGAATGTTAAAACCATCGAAGAAATGGTTGGTATTAGCAGTATCGGCAACGCTATGTTTTTCCGCTGTGTCGGCGTCTGCTGATGAAGAGTATGATTCTACAAATGTAGGTATTTCCGCAGCGGTTGACAGATACATAGAAGCAAATCCGGCGCCTGCGGCCGATCCGGCAGCAGATGTAGAGACAAATACAGATGAAGCGGCTGATAATGCAGAGAAGCCGATGGCACCGTCGGAGGACACAGCCGTAACGGAAGCAACTCCGTTAGATGCGGCAACGGAAAGTGCAGCGGTTGTAAAATATCCGCAGTTTGAAGGAAAAGCGCTTGCAACGGTTTCCGGAAATCTGAATATCCGGAAAGACGCAGACGCCGAATCCGAAAAAGTAGGCACACTGGCAAGAGGCGGCATCTGTCTCGTAAAGGAACAGGGCAGCGAATGGTCCCTCATCGCATCCGGAAATTGTGTCGGATATGTAAAGAATGAGTATCTGGCATTTGGCGATGCGGCCGGCGACTGGGCGGAAGCAAACGGCATTTCCAAGGTTGCGGTTGTAAATACGACCACTTTAAAGGTTCGGGAGGACGCCGATGAGAACAGCACGTGCATGACGCTGATCCCGGAAGGTGAAAGCTACACTGTACTTGGCACGAAAGACGACTGGACAAAGATTGAGATCGATGATGATTTTACCGGTTATGTAAAGAGCGAATATGTAAATGTTGAATATAAGACTGTAAAAGCCGTTACCGTAGAGGAACAGGCAGAGAAGGAACGCAAGGCGGCAGAGAAGGCAAAGCAGGAAGAAGAAGCAAAGAAAGCGAAGAATACGGAAGCTGCTACAGAGGCAGAAAAGAAGTCGGATAAGAAATCAGACTCCAAGAAGTCCGATTCCAAGAAATCTGATTCCAAGAAGACAGAAACGGCAACCGAAGCACCGAAGACCGAGGCTCCGGCAGCACCATCCGGCGGTACAGGTTCCGCAACAAAATCCGATCTTGTTAGCTATGCGCTTCAGTTTGTAGGCAATCCGTATGTATACGGCGGAAACAGCCTGACAAACGGAACCGACTGTTCCGGTTTCACAATGCTGATCTACAAGCAGTACGGATATTCCCTTCCGCATTCTGCAAGCGCGCAGTCCAATTGCGGTACGGAGATCAGCGTATCGGATGTTCAGCCGGGCGACTTACTCTTCTATAGTAAGAATGGAAGCATCAATCACGTAGCATTGTATATCGGCGGCGGACAAGTCGTACACGCCAGTACGCCGTCTTCCGGTATCAAGATTTCTTCTTATAATTACAGAACGCCATGCAAGGCGGTTCGGATCATGCAGTAATTGATTACAGGATTATCACTGAAACAGGCAGGAATGTAAGTCTTCCGCCTGTTTCTTTTTCTTTTCATTTTTTAAAAAACGACAGTAGAAATTGATGAAAATAATGTCAGAAAATAAGATTAATTGTCCGTTATGTGCATTTTGCACAACAAACATATGGTTTGGTTGACTATAATTTACATAATCCAAAAGAGATTTTGTGGATAAATCTCCAAAAAAAGGTTGAAAATACAGGTTATTCACAAAGTTATCAACATTATCAACACAAATTGTAATTTACATAAAGTAGTCAAGATAAAAATTCTGAAAATTCAAAAATTGGTAATTGTAACGAAATTAAATTTTTCCTTGACAAAATTGTTACGTTAAGAATGAAGATAAAGGGAAATGACACAAGAATTGTCTGACAAAAATATTATAGATTATTATATTGATTGAATTATTGATATATGGTATAATCAGATTACATTATAGGGTTTGGTTTTCGGCAGACTGTATAATGGATTTCGGACAAGAAGGAGTGAGACGTATGAACTACATAATCAGTGGTAAGAACATTGATGTTACTGAGGGGTTAAGGCAATCAATTTATGACAAGCTTGGGAGGTTAGAGAAGTTTTTTTCGGACGATACAAATATTCAGGTTACATTCTCTGTAGAGAAGGAAAGACAGAAGATAGAGGTTACGATCCCTATGAAGGGACATATCATTCGGGCGGAGCAGGTCAGCGATGATATGTATGTTTCCATCGATATGGTTGTTGAAGTGATCGAACGTCAGGTGACGAGATATAAGAAAAAGATTTTAGACCAGGCGCAGGACGCGGCGTATTTCAAGGACAATTTTATTGAAGAAGAGGATCTGGACGATGAAGAGATCCGGATCATCCGAAGCAAACGATTTGCAGTAAAGCCGATGTATCCGGAAGACGCCTGTATTCAGATGGAACTTTTAGGACACAATTTCTTCGTATTCCGGAATGCCGAAACAGAAGAAGTAAATGTGGTATATAAGAGAAAAGGCAACACATACGGTTTGATCGAGCCGGAGTTCTAAAAGGGCCGCATAATTTTATGATAGGAGGGACTTCCAGTCGGAAAGCCCTCCTTTGCTATGTATATGGAGGAGTAAGCGGAATGAAGATCATACATTGTGCGGATTTACATCTGGATTCCAAAATGCAGACGAATCTGGATGCAAAAAAGGCGAAGGAAAGAAAGGCGGAACTGCTGGGGACATTTCGCCGGCTGGTGTCCTATGCGGCTATGAATCAGGTCGCCGCCATTTTGATCGCGGGAGACCTCTTTGATACGAAACGGGTTTCCAGAACTGCCGGAAATGTGGTATATCAGGAAATTGCGGCACATCCGGAGATAGAGTTTTATTATCTGAAGGGAAACCATGATGCAGACAGTTTTCTGGATTCTCTTGATGTGCTTCCTCCGAATCTGAAGCTTTTTACGGAGGAATGGACGTCTTATGATCTCGCGGGCAGCAAAGTCACTGTTACCGGCGCAGAACTTACGGCTGAAAATGCCGGGAGCATTTTTCATTCGCTGGCACTGGATATGAACCGGATCAATATTGTGCTGCTCCATGGGCAGGAAATGAACTACGCGGGGAAGGACCGGACGGAGTGCATTAATCTTCCGGAGCTTCGGGATAAGGGAATTGATTATCTGGCTCTCGGCCACATCCATGCTTATAAAAGCGGAAAACTGGATTCCCGCGGAAAATACTGCTATCCGGGCTGCCTGGAAGGACGTGGATTTGATGAGTGCGGCGAGCATGGATTTGTGCTTCTGGATATTGACGAGGAGGATAAAACCATAAATATGTCCTTCCTGCCTTTTGCGGCACGTACATTGTTTACAGTGGAAGCAGATATTGCAGGCTGCATGACCAGCATGGACGTAGAAAATGCAATAAGAACCGTATTGGATGAGAGCGGAGCGAAGGAAAAGGACCTTGTAAAGATTGTCCTGACCGGAAATGTGGATATGGAGTGTGAGAAGGATATTGATTATCTTGTAAAACAACTGGAGCCGGAGTATTATTTTGTTAAGATTTATGACGAGTCGAAGCCTGCGGTGGATTATGAGGCGTTCCGGCTGGACGCTTCCCTGAAAGGAGAATTTGTCCGCTGCGTTATGGAGGACAACGAACTTCCGCCGGATCTGAAAAATGAGATCATCCGCTGCGGGATTCAAAGATTATCCGGAGAGGTGGCAGGAAAATGAAACTGATAGAATGTCATATTGAAAATTTTGGTAAATTGCAGAATGTTACCTATCAGTTTCAGGATGGGCTGAATGTGATACGGGAAGAAAACGGGGTTGGCAAAAGTACACTGGCAGCCTTTATCCGCGTGATGTTTTTCGGGTTCATGAATGAAACAAAAAGAAATGAGCTGGAGAATGAGAGAAAGCGTTACAAACCATGGCAGGGAGGCGTCTATGGCGGACAGCTCACATTTCAGACCGGAGAAAAAACATATACAATTGAAAGAACATTTGGAGCAAAAGATAAAGAAGATATTTTCGTTTTGTATGACGCAAAGACCGGAAAGAAAAGCAGTGATTATTCGGAAGCGGTCGGTCAGGAGCTTTTTCAGATCGATGAAGCTTCTTTCCGAAAAACGATCTATATCGCACAGAATGACTGCGGGACCGAATCTACGGACGGGATTCATGCCAAGCTGGGAAATCTTTCGGAACTGGAAGACGATATAAACCGTTATGAGAAGGTGCATAGCGAATTGAACGGCCGGTTGAATAATCTCGCACCGAATAAGAAAACCGGCGTTATTTATAAGAAGAAACAGGAAATCAGTAAGCTAAAGGAAAGCGTGCGGCAGGAAAGTTCGCTTGACCGGACCACTTCCGATATATCCGGAAAACGGAAAGCTGAAAAGGAGAAACGGGAATCGGCTTTGAAAGAGAAGGACGCGCTGCAGAAAAAGATCAGCAGTCTGGTTACATATAAAGAACTTCAGGGCAGAAAAGAAAAATACGAAGATATCTGCAGGGAGTATCAGGAACGTAAAAAATCTATGGAAGAAGAGAGGGCGTTCTTCCCGGAAAAACTGCCGGATGAATCGGAGCTTGCGAAGTATCTGAATGAAACAACGACGCTGGCGGGACATGAGAAGTCCGCAGATGTCCTGCGGCTTTCGGCAGCGGAAGAAGAGGAAGGAAAGCGTCTTGCCGAAATCTTTCGGGAAGGCGTTCCGACCGCCTCAGTTATGCAGGAAATGCGGGAGGAGATTTCCCTTTTGTCCAAGCTGAAACTGGAAATGGCAGCCGGACAGATGTCGCCGGAGGAAATGCAGAAACTGGAAGAATATGAGAAACGATTTTCTGGAAAAGTTCCGGAGGAATCAAAAGTTCCGGAGGAATCAAAAGTACAAAAACTTTTAGCTGATTGGAATATAAGAAACGAAAAGAAAAACCTTCTTGGCACCAAACAGACGTCGCTTAGCACTTTGCGTACCGTAGCGTCGCAAAATAACGCAAATACAGGAAATACTGCCTTAATTTTTATGGTTCTTGGATCGCTGCTCGGCATTCTCGGACTTGTTGGATGTTTCATTAAGCTTATAGCGGGCGTGATCGGACTTGTACTTGGAGCTGCCCTGTTTCTTGTAGGAATCATGTGTCGGAACAAAAAGAAAGAGCCGGAAACGGATACGACGTCACAGCTTGCCGGACTGGAGCAGGAGATCGAGGAGGACCGGAAAAAAATCTCGGAGATTGAAACTTCTGTCAGAGATTTTTATGCAGAATATCAGTTGTCTTATGTCGAGGAAAACGTTTATCAGGATTTGAACGAGCTTCTCATTAAACTTCGGGAATATAACCGCCTGAAGGCAGATTCCGATAACTATGCGAAAAAGAATCTGGAGCAGGAATATAAAAAGAAGGAGCAGGAGGTTGTGGATTATCTCAGTCTTTATGAGAATGAAGCGGAGATACGGAAGGGCAGCCTGGCGGATGCGTTACAGCTTCTGGAAAGCCGGGCGGAGACTTATCAGCGGTATATGAAAAAAAGCAAAGAATATGCGGAGGCGGAAGCTGCATATCAGTCGGTGCTTCAAAGCCTGCGGCAGTATATTTCCTCTCTCTCCATGGCGCCGCAGGAAAATCTTCAGGAGCAGCTATTCGAAATTCAGAACCATCTGCAGCAGTATCAGGCTGCGGAAAGAGAATATAAAAACGTAGAAGCAGTCAGAAAACAGTTCGAGGAAACGAATGAGACAGAAAGCTTTACCGATCTGAAAGAGCCGGAGGATGTGGAAAGTCTTGAGATATTGAATGAGCAGGTAAAAAACCTTTCGGATGAGGCGGATTATGCTTACAGCACTATGACAGAGTATGACCGCCGCATGGAAGAACTC
This sequence comes from uncultured Lachnospiraceae bacterium, assembly GCA_947631605.1. Lineage (GTDB taxonomy): Bacteria > Bacillota > Clostridia > Lachnospirales > Lachnospiraceae > CANRMC01. The sequence continues at coordinate 15,377 of CANRMC010000033.1, read as the reverse complement.
GACGGACAGAAAGAAAAGATTGAGGAAGCAAAAGCATTATTAAATGCGGCGGAAGAAGAACTTGAAGAACTGTCGCACGAATATACCGTCTGTCAGAAGACCATGGAGTATCTGGAGATTGCGAAGACCAGATTGTCTGTAAAATATATGGAGCCGATCCTTAACGGATTTCGGAAATACTACCGGATTTTAACGGGAAAAGACGCAGAGGACTGCCGGATAGACGCGGATCTTGTGCTGACGGTGAAGGAGCAGGGACTTAATCGGGATATTCATTTTTTAAGCTCCGGCTGGCAGAATCTTCTGGGTATCTGTATGCGGATGGCATTGGCGGACGCTATGTATCAGGAAGAAAAACCGTTTTTGATATTTGACGATCCGTTTGTAAATCTGGATGATGCAAAGGTTAAAGGCGGACTGGAATTTTTGAACCGGACAAAAGAGGAGTATCAGATGATCTATTTCACCTGTCATGAGAGCAGGGCGTAAGAAAGAAAGGAGAAGCATGAAATGATCCAAATTGAGCATGTAACAAAGACGTACAGCAATGCTGTACGAGCGGTCGACGACCTGAATCTTTCCGTTAATAATGGAGAGATCGTAGGATTCATCGGACCGAACGGCGCCGGAAAAACCACGACGCTGAAAATGCTGACGGGTATCTTAAAACCGGACTGCGGCACCATACGTATCAATGATTACGATATTCAGAAGGAGCCGCTAAAGGCAAAACAGGAAATCGGTTATATCGCAGACAGTCCGGATATGTTTCTCCGTTTAAAAGGCATTGAATTTATGAATCTGATCTCGGATATTTACAAGGTACCCGACGATCTCCGCAGGAAGAGGATGAAAACCTTTGCTGCCCGTTTTGACCTTTCGGAAGTGCTGGATAAACCTATGCAGAGCTATTCCCACGGTATGCGGCAGAAAATGATGGTAGCGGCGGCACTGGTGCATGACCCGGCGGTCTGGATCTTGGATGAGCCTTTGACCGGTCTTGATCCGAAGTCTGCGTTTGCCCTGAAAAACATGATGCGGGAACATGCGGATGCAGGAAATTCTGTTCTTTTTTCCACGCATGTGCTTGAGGTGGCGGAGAAACTCTGCGACAAGGTCATCATCATTAACCATGGAAAAACCATATTCTATGGAACATTGGATGAACTGACCGCAAAGTATCCGGATATGGATCTGGAAAAAATCTTTTTGGAGATGACTGCCCATGAATAGATATTTAACGCTTACGAAAACATTTACAAAAGCAATCAGCATGAGCGCGCCGCAGGATAAGAGGCGGAAGGTTATGATCGTTATCCTGTCGCTTTTCGGCGTTTTTGGCGTCCTGCTTCCGGTTTCGGTGGGTTCCGGCCTGCTGGTAAAGCTGATGACGGAGACCTTGATCCCGCTGGGGAAAGGTCCTATGGGAATCCGGCTGATCTATCATCTGATCTGCCTTTTAACGGTTGTTTTCGGCATCAATGTTGTATTTAATGAATTCTATTTTTCCAACGATATTGAATATCTTTTGCCATGGCCCCTCAGGGCGCATCAGATCATTGCGTCGAAATTCACTTCCACATTTTTCAGTGAAAATATGATGCAGTTTGTTCTGGTTTTAAGCTGCGTCGTGGGTTACGGCATCGCTTCCGGAATGGGCGTTTTAAACTGGCTTCTTTCTATAATCGGGATCATAACGCTTCCGATCATACCCCTTGCCTATTGCGGGATCCTGAGTATGCTTGTTATGGCATTTACCAAAGTGATCCGGAATAAAGATGTGATCCAGAAGATTTCCGTTGCGCTGATCTTTATTCTGGTGATCGCTCTTGTGGCATCCATCGGATTTCTGAAGGACATGGATATAGATAATTATGTAGAAACGCTGGCGGCGAACGACCAGCCGTTCTTTACGGTTATGAACTATGTATTTCCGAATGTTACCCTCTTTGTAAAATTTTTTACCGAGTGCGATCTGCTTGCGCTTCTTGCGTATATTGGGGTAAATATTGCCGTGGTCGGCGTAATGCTGGCACTGTCGGAGCTTCTTTATTTCCGGGGCGTGATCGGACTTACTTCCGCCGGAAAGGGTAAGAAATCAAAGAGTCTGGATAAGCTCATCGCAAAGAGTAAAATGCACAAGGCTTCCTATTCGTATTTCCTGAAAGAAGTCCGGATGCTGGTGCGTACGCCGGTATTTTTCACGAATTGTATCGCGGTGAATTTCCTCTGGCCGATTTTCGTCTATGCGATGTACCGGGTACAGAGCAATCCGCCGACGATCGAAAGGATGCGGCAGCTCTATGCCATAAATGATATAAAAATGCAGCTTTTCATTCTTCTGGGCGTGGTAGGCGTTTCCGTTATCGTAGCGGCGATCAGCAGCCTGACTTCCAATGCGATCTCCAGAGAGGGCAAGCATTTTTCCTTTATGAAATATATTCCTGTGCCGTATCAGACACAGTGGGACATGAAAGTGCTTGTGGGAATTATTTTTCCGTCGGCAGGCATTCTGGTTTATTTCATACCGGCGTGCATCATTTTGCACATACCGGCGCTGCATATCGTTTTATATACCCTGCTCTGCCTGATGTCTATCACCTTTGTCTCATACATGGGAATCTATATCGATTCCATTCAGCCGAAACTTATCTGGGATGATGAAATGAGCGCCCTGCGGGAAAATTACAACACGTTTTTCTCTATGGCGATCTCCATAGGATTTGCCGCAGTTGTCTGCGTGGGCGGATTTTTCCTGTTCTGTAAGACCAGACTTACCATTGGCATGACCGGTTTAATACTTATGCTTGTTCTTGCAATTGCAAACGCAGTCGTGCTCCGGCTTACTGCGAAGAACGGCGCCCGTAACATAGAAGAGCAGGAAGAAACGTAAAAGTGCGGGAGAAAACAAAAAATGCACCTTGCCTATCAAAGCCAATGATGTTATATTAAGGGTTATGATAGAATTGCGACAGGTATCTGTAGGTCTGCCTGTCGGATAAAATAGATTTGGAGGAGTTATAATGAGCCTGCTGGAAAAAATATTTGGTACACATAGCGATAAAGAGCTGAAGCGGATTTATCCGATCGTAGATAAGATAGAAGCTCTGGAACCGGAAATGCAGAAGCTGTCGGATGAAGAGCTTCGCGCAAAGACGGATGAATTTAAGGAACGCCTGCAGAAAGGGGAAACGCTGGATGATATTCTGGTGGAGGCTTTCGCGGTTGTAAGAGAGGCGGCTGTCCGTACGCTTCATATGCGGCATTACCGGGTACAGTTGATCGGCGGTATCATTCTTCATCAGGGAAGAATTCCGGAAATGCGTACCGGTGAAGGTAAAACGCTGGTATCTACGCTTCCGGCATATCTGAATGCTCTGGAAGGAAAGGGCGTTCATATCGTTACCGTCAACGACTATCTGGCAAAGCGTGACGCCGAATGGATGGGACAGGTTCACAGGTTCTTGGGACTTACGGTCGGCGTTATCCTGAACGGCGACGATAATGACGCGAGACGGGCGGCATATAACTGCGACATTACCTATATCACGAATAACGAGCTTGGTTTCGACTATCTGCGTGATAACATGGTTATTTATAAAGAACAGCTTGTACAGAGGGAACTGCATTATGCGATCGTGGATGAGGTCGACTCTGTTCTGATTGACGAGGCAAGAACGCCGCTTATCATTTCCGGACAGAGCGGAAAATCAACGGATATTTACAAGATGTGCGATTATCTGGCAAGAAGGATGAAGCGGGGAACTGCATCTACGGAGATCAGTAAAATGGACGCCATTATGGGAACCGAGATCGAAGAAGACGGCGACTATCTTGTAAATGAAAAGGATAAATATGTAGTGCTGACGGCGCAGGGCGTAAAAGAAGTCGAGCAGTTCTTCCATATTGACAACCTTGCGGACAGCGACAATCTGGAGATCCAGCACACCATTATCCTTGCGATCCGCGCCCATGCTTTGATGCACAGGGATCAGGATTATGTTGTAAAAGACGACGAGGTTCTGATCGTCGATGAATTTACGGGCCGTATCATGCCGGGCCGCCGGTTCAGTGACGGACTTCATCAGGCGATTGAAGCAAAAGAAAATGTAAAGGTAAAACGGGAGAGCCGGACGCTGGCAACCATTACCTTCCAGAACTTCTTCAATAAATATAAAAAGAAAGCCGGTATGACCGGTACCGCACAGACGGAAGAGCAGGAGTTCCGGGAAATCTACGGCATGGACGTTGTCGTTGTCCCGACCAATCTGCCGGTTCAGAGAATCGATCATGATGATGCGGTTTATAAGACAAAGAAAGAAAAGTTAAAAGCAATCGTAGATGATGTGGCAGCTTCCCATGAGAAGGGACAGCCGGTTCTCGTAGGTACGGTGAATATCGATTCCTCTGAAGAACTCAGCAAGCTGCTTTCCAAACGGGGAATCCCTCATAAAGTGCTGAACGCCAAGTTCCATGAACTGGAAGCGGAAATCGTAGCGGACGCCGGACAGCGGGGCGCGGTAACCATCGCCACCAATATGGCAGGCCGTGGTACGGATATCAAGCTGGGAGAAGGCGTTGCCGAACTGGGCGGACTGAAAATCGTTGGTACGGAGCGGCATGAATCCCGTCGTATTGACAATCAGCTCCGTGGACGTTCCGGCCGTCAGGGCGATCCGGGCGAATCCAAGTTTTATCTGTCTCTGGAAGACGATCTGATGCGTCTTTTCGGTTCTGAAAAGGTGAAAGCGGTATACGACGCTCTGAAGATACCGGAGGGCGAGGAGATTCAGCACAAGTCCATTACAAATTTCATTGAAAAGGCACAGAAAAAGATCGAATCCAATAACTTTGCAATCCGTAAGAACCTGCTGGAATACGACCAGGTAAATAACGACCAGCGTGAAGTAATCTATGCCGAGCGAAGAAGAGTTCTGGACGGCGAGAACATGCGGGACGTTGTTTATAAGATGGTGATGGATACCGTGGAGGCCTATGTAAACAAGGTGGCTTCCGCCGACGTAGACCCGTCCGAATGGGATATGAAGGAATTGAACGATACCCTTCGTCCGATCGTTCCGTTGGAGCCTATCCTTTTAACAGATAAAGAAAAAGATACCGGAAATCCGAAACTTCTGATACAACGGCTGAAAGAGGAAGCCGGAAAGCTCTACGAAGCGAAAGAAGCGGAGTTCCCGAATCCGGAGGCTATGCGTGAGATTGAGCGTGTCATTCTGCTGAAGGTCATTGACCGGAAGTGGATGGCGCATATCGATGACATGGCGCAGTTGAGACAGGGTATCGGCCTGCAGTCCTTCGGTTCCAAGGATCCGGTTGTAGAATATAAATTTGCCGGTTATGACATGTTCAATGAAATGACGGCGGCAATTCAGGAAGATACCGCAAGACTGATCCTCCATGTAAGACTGGAAGAAAAAGTGGAGAGAGAGCAGGTTGCAAAGGTAACCGGAACTAACAAGGATGATACCGTAAAGAAAGGACCTGTAAAACGGAAGACGGCAAAAATCGGAAGAAATGATCCTTGTCCATGCGGTTCCGGAAAGAAATATAAAATGTGCTGCGGCAGAAATGCCTAGCGAAAAAAAAAGGTGGTGAGCGCAGTGTTAGAGCTTGATCAATACAAATTCACATTAGGCGAATACAAAACTCCACTGGCGGAAGTAAGGGATTCACTTTGACATCGCCGGAAAATCCAGGCGGATCGAGCAGCTGGAAGCATCTCTGGAGGCTCCCGGCTTCTGGGATGATGTAGAAGAAAGCCAGAAAGTTATGAAGGAACTGAAAAACCTGAAAGATACCATTTTAAATTATCAGGAAATCAGTACCGAATATGACGATATAGAAACCATGATCGAGATGGCGGAGGAAGAAGCGGACGAAGAACTGGTTCATGAAGCAGGAGAAATGCTGGAGCAGTTTATTGAAAAATTCGACGCCTTCCGGATTGAAACCCTGCTGTCCGAGGAATTTGATGCAAATAACGCAGTCCTCACCCTCCATGCAGGAGCGGGAGGAACCGAGTCCTGCGACTGGGCAGGCATGCTCTACCGGATGTATAATAAATGGGCGGATAAGAAAGGTTTTTCCGTAGAAGTTCTGGATTATCTGGACGGGGAGGAAGCCGGAATCAAATCCGTCACATTTCAGGTAAACGGCTATCATGCCTACGGGTATCTGAAATCCGAAAAAGGCGTGCACCGTCTGGTACGGATTTCACCGTTTAACGCCGCAGGAAAGCGGCAGACGTCGTTTTGTTCTTTAGACGTCATGCCGGAAATCGACGACAATATAGAAATTGAGATAAGTGACGACGACCTCCGGATCGATACCTACCGCGCCAGCGGTGCGGGCGGTCAGCATATCAACAAGACTTCATCGGCGGTCCGGATTACCCACATTCCGACAGGAATCGTCGTACAGTGCCAGAATGAGCGCTCCCAGCACAGCAACAAGGATAAGGCGATGAAAATGCTGAAGGCAAAGCTCTATATGGTAAAGAAACAGGAGAACATGGACCGGCTTTCGGATATTCGCGGAGAGGTGTCGGAAAATGGCTTCGGCAGCCAGATCCGTTCTTATGTGCTTCAGCCGTATACGATGGTAAAGGACCATAGGACGAATTATGAATCCGGAGACGCTTCCCGTGTATTGAACGGTGATCTGGATCCGTTTATCAATGCATATCTGAAATGGGTAAATACCCGTCAGGAGGAATAAAAAGCAGTCATGTCAATGAATGAGAAGTATATAATATTTTCAATCGGTGAAGAAATATACGCCGTAAATATCCTGAATATCACCAGCATAGAAGACTATCAGAAGCCGGTACCGGTGCATGGTTCTCCGGGATTTATCAGCGGTATCATCAATCTGAGAGGGGATATCATCCCGGTCATCAATATGCGGTATGTATTTGGCTGCCCTCCGAGGGAGGAAGCTGCGGGGAAACTTCTGATCGCCGATATCGGGGATGTGCGGCTGGCGTTTCTGGTGGATGACGTGACGGAAATATACAGTCCTTCCGACGGAAACCTGAAAGAAATCCCGAAACTTGTAAAGTGTCCCGCTACAGAATACGCGGACGGCGTGATCGACCGTGAATCAAAGATCGTGATCGTCATATCTCCGGATAAGGTTCTAACCAAGGCGGAACTCGGAGAGATCGATAAGATTCTGGAAGATATGCAGGAAGAAATAGAAATGGAAAAAGAAGAGGTGTGAAGATGATAAGTATTGCAGTACTCGGATATGGCACAGTAGGCTCCGGCGTGGTCGAAGTCATTAATACGAACCACAGACACATTAACCGGCGCGCAGGTGAAGAGATTGAAATTAAATATGTTCTGGACCTCCGGGATTTTCCGGGCGATCCTGTGGAATCCATTCTCGTCCACGATTATAACATAATCTTAAATGATGAAGATGTAAAAGTGATCGTAGAAGTCATGGGCGGCGTGGAACCGGCGAATACCTTTGTAAGACAGGCGCTTATGCGTGGAAAGAGCGTTTGTACCTCCAACAAGGAGCTGGTTGCGAAATACGGCGCAGAGCTTCTTGCGATCGCGAAGGAGCATAATGTAAACTTCCTCTTTGAGGCAAGCGTAGGCGGCGGTATTCCGATCATCCGTCCGATCAACCAGTCCCTTACCGTAGATCATATTGATGAAATTTCGGGAATCCTGAACGGAACCACCAATTATATCCTGACGAAAATGGCGGATGAAGGACTGTCCTTTGATACCGTCCTGAAAGAAGCTCAGGAGAAGGGATACGCAGAGCGGAATCCGGAAGCGGATGTATGCGGATATGACGCCTGTCGGAAGATCGCCATTCTGTCCTCCCTTGTTTATGGAAAACAGGTCGATTATGAAGATATTTATACAGAAGGAATTACGGAGATTACGAAGCGGGATTTTGAATATTCGAATCTTTTGGGAACCTCCATCAAACTTCTTGGTACTGCAAAAAAAATAGACGACAAGGTATATGCTATTGTCGCTCCGTTTATGATTGACGAAAATCATTGTCTGATCGGAGTAAACGGAGTATATAACGGTATTTTCCTGCATGGCGATATGCTCGATAATGTTATGTTTTACGGACGGGGCGCAGGCAAACTCCCGACCGCCAGCGCAGTCGTATCTGACGTTGTGGACGCAGTCAAGCATAGACATACGAATATCATGACAATCTGGAAACCGGAGAAGAAGGAGCTGGGAGACATCCGTCATTTCCGCTGCGGATTCTTTGTCCGGGTAAAAGGAAGAAATATAGAAAGCGCCATTACAGACGCATTCGGCAAAGTGAAATTTGTGGAGCTCGGCGATAACGAGGAGGAAACGGCATTTCTCACAGAGACCATGGAGGAAGGCGTATTTCATGAGAAGATACAGGCATTTGATTTGATTACAAGGATCCGAACCACATTTTAATACAGGGCGTACACCCTGTTAATCCGGATAGATGAAGGAGGATAAGTAGATGAAGTATGTAATTGTTCTCGGTGACGGAATGGCCGACTATCCGATTGATGAGATCGGCGGCATGACACCACTTGAGTATGCGAGAACACCTGCTATGGATGCGCTTTCTAAAGTTTCCGAGATCGGACTTGTGCAGACGGTGCCGGCGGGCATGTCTCCGGGCAGCGACACTGCCAATCTTTCGGTTATCGGATATGATCCGAAGAAGTATTACAGCGGACGTTCTCCGTTGGAAGCGCTGAGTATCGGCGTGGATATGAAAGATACGGATATTGCCATGCGCTGCAACATCGTCACCTTGAGTGAAGAGGAAGACGCTTACGAGAAACGGCATATTCTGGATCACAGTTCCGGCGAGATCTCTACGGAAGACGCGGCAGTTCTTCTGGATGCAGTAAGAAAAGAACTGGAAAATGATATCTATAAATTTTATGTGGGAACCAGTTACAGACATCTTCTTATATGGGATAAAGGCGAAGTAAAACCGTTGACGCCGCCGCATGATATTCTGACAAGAGAGATTGGAGAATATCTGCCGGAGGATGAAACCCTTCGTGAAATGATGAAGAAAAGTTATGATATTCTGGTAAATCACCCGATCAATGTGGAGCGGAAGAAAAAAGGACTGAATCCGGCGAATTCCATCTGGTTCTGGGGCGCAGGCACCAAACCGGCGCTGACTTCATTTACTGAGAAGACCGGAAAGACCGGCGTTATGATTTCTGCTGTAGATTTATTAAAAGGAATCGCAGTAGGGGCGGGACTCAAAAATATTTCCGTAGAAGGCGCAAACGGCGGACTTCACACAAATTATGAAGGAAAAGCCAGAGCGGCGGTCAAAGCTTTGACGGAAGACGGTTATGATTTCGCATACATCCATATTGAAGCGCCGGATGAAATGGGACATCAGGGAAGCCTTGAGCGGAAAATCCAGTCGATTGAAAATATTGATGAAAAGATCGTAAAAGTGCTTGTGGAAGAATTTGAGAAGCGGGGCGAAGCACTGCGGCTTCTGATCCTGCCGGATCATCCGACGCCGATCGCACTTCGGACGCATGTCGCAGAGGCTGTGCCGTATCTTCTTTATGACAGCACCAATCCAAAACAGAGCGAATATAAATATAATGAAAAAGATGCAAAAGCAGGTGGCATTACCATTGCCAAAGGCTGTGATATGATAGACCATTTGTTTGAAGCGTAAAAAAACGTTTATATAGACAATGCGGCGCTTTGCACGGCACCGCGGATGGAGGAAAAAATGTTAATAGTTAAGAAGTTTGGCGGTACATCAGTAGCCAACAAAGAAAGAATTTACAACGTCGCAAAGAGGTGTATCGAGGATTATCAGAAAGGAAACGATGTAGTCGTTGTCCTGTCCGCTATGGGAAAGTATACGGACGAACTGATTACTATGGCTCAGGATATTAACGAGAATCCGCCGAAGCGGGAAATGGATATGCTGTTTACCATCGGCGAGCAGATGTCGGTTGCTCTTATGGCAATGGCGATGAATAAACTGGGCGTTCCGGCTATTTCCCTGAATGCCTTTCAGGTAGCCATGCATTCCACTTCTGTTTATGGAAATGCGAGAATTAAACGGATTGACTGTGAGCGGATCCGGAACGAGCTGGAGCAGAGGAAGATCGTACTGGTAACCGGATTTCAGGGTATCAATAAATACGGCGATTATACGACTCTGGGGCGCGGCGGTTCCGACACGACGGCGGTTGCGCTGGCAGCAGCGCTTCACGCAGACGCCTGCGAGATTTATACGGATGTGGACGGCGTATATACCGCGGATCCGCGTCGGGTAAAGAACGCCAGAAAGCTGGATACGGTAACTTATGATGAAATGCTGGAGCTTGCAACGCTGGGCGCGGGCGTGCTTCATAACCGCTCGGTAGAGCTGGCAAAGAAATATGGTGTGCAGTTAGTTGTACGTTCAAGTTTAAATACAAACGAAGGAACGATCGTTAAGGAGGGTGCTAAGATGGAGAAGATGATTGTTAGCGGAGTTGCAGCGGATGCTGACGCCGCCAGAGTTGCAGTAATAGGATTAAAGGATGAGCCGGGTGTTGCTTTCAAATTATTCAATGCACTGGCAAAGCATAATATCAATATCGACATGATTCTTCAGTCAGTCGGCAGAAAAGGAACCAAGGATATCAGCTTTACCTGCAGCGATCTGGACGCAGACGAAGCAGAACAGATCATTTCCGATACCCTGCCGTTTGAATCCATCGATGTAAATAAAAATGTATCAAAAGTTTCCATCGTTGGCGCAGGTATGCAGTCCAATGCGGGAGTTGCGGCAAAGATGTTTGAGGCGCTCTATGACGCGAATATCAATATCCGGATGATCTCCACTTCCGAGATCCGGGTAACGGTACTCATTGACGATATAAATACGGACAGAGCAATGAATGCCATTCATGATAAGTTTGACCTCGGTGATAATTAGGATGCTATAAGGAAAAAGACCTCTGCCGGAGCAACATCCGGCAGTTGTTTTACAAGAGGGGATTGCATACATAGACAATGCAGTCTTTCTCTGTGGGATAGAAAGGCGGAACAAAGATGAAGCGGACGGATTATATCAGCTGGGACCAGTATTTTATGGGGATTGCCATGCTCTCGGCAGAGAGGAGCAAGGATCCGAATACGCAGGTGGGCGCCTGCATTGTAGGAGAGGACAACCGGATCTTATCTGTTGGATATAACGGTATGCCTTCCGGCTGCGAGGATGACGATATGCCTTGGGGCAGAGACGGAGCAGCGCTGGATAGCAAGTACCTGTTTGTCTGCCATGCGGAGCTGAATGCGATCCTAAATTATCGGGGGACCGGAAGCATGAAAGGCGCACGCTGTTACGTCACGCTTTTTCCATGCAATGAATGCGCGAAAGCGATCATACAGAGCGGGATATCCGAGATCATTTATATGTCGGACAAGTATCGGGAAGCGGAAAGCACTGTTGCGTCCAAGAAAATGTTTGACATGACCGGCGTGAAATATAGGGAGTATAAACCGGCGGCAAAACAGATCACACTTGAATTATAGGGAGATGAAACAAATGGTAAAGGCAAAAAAGATCACTGTAAATATGACGCAGAAGGCGCTTACGGATTTTGTCTTTCGTTCCTACTACAGCAGATTTACAGGATTTTTAAGCATATTTTTAGGATTTTTGGCAATCATGATGCTGGTGCGGGGCGCAGGAAAAATTTCCGTACAGTCGATCATCGTCTATGCCGTTCTGGCTGCGATCTGTCTGATCGGAAATCCGCTTGTCCTTATGATGAAGGCCCGTAAGCAGCTTCGGACAAATCCTTCTTACAAGGCGCCGATCACATATGAGATCGACCTTGCGGGAATCACAGTCAGCCAGGGTGAAAAGCAGGAGCTTATCCAATGGAAAAATATTTTCCGTATCCGGTATTCCAAAAATATGGTTGCTGTTTATACCAGTCCGTATCATGCATTTGTCCTCCCAAATTCGGAGTTGGGAAATGACAAGGAGATCATTCTGGGAAGACTGGTTCAGTATACCCTTCCTTATAAGCCGCGGTTATCCTTAAGTCTGAAGGAGTTTGCACATGGCAGTGATTCATCGAAAAACATACAGCAGTAAAGAAACCTATCAGCTGGGATATACTCTGGCGCAGAGGGCAGAAGTTGGACAGGTCTATTGCTTAGACGGGGATCTGGGCGCCGGAAAGACCGTATTTGCGCAGGGTTTCGGAGCAGGCCTTGGCATTTCGGAACCCATTGTGAGTCCGACATTTACGATATGCAGGGAATATGAGGAAGGAAGACTTCCTTTTTATCATTTTGATGTGTACCGTATCGGCTCGGAAGATGAAATGGAAGAGATCGGCTACTTTGATCTGGTAGAAGGAGATACCGGCGTAACCCTGATCGAATGGCCGTCTAAGATTGAAAATATACTGCCGGAAAAAAGGATTGATATAAAAATATGGAAAAATCCGGAAGAAGGATTTGATTATCGGGAGATAGAGATCTTCGTTCCGGACGGAACCACGCTTGGTATCGAAGATGATGCAGGCAGGGAGGAAACGTAATGAAAATACTTGGCATTGACAGTTCCGGTCTGGTGGCGTCGGCTGCAATCGTGGAAGACGACGTTCTTCTGGCGGAATATACGGTGAATCATAAAAAAACACATTCCCAGACGTTACTTCCCATGCTGGATGAGATCGTCCGCATGACAGATTTCGATCTGGCGGAACTTGACGCGATAGCGGTGGCACAGGGACCGGGTTCTTTTACCGGACTTCGGATCGGCGCCTCCACAGTAAAAGGACTGGGGCTTGCGCTGGAGCTTCCGGTAGTGCCGGTTCCGACCTGTGAAGGACTGGCTTATAATCTCTGGGGCAGCGACGGATTGGTATGCCCGATCATGGACGCCCGAAGAAATCAGGTATATACCGGACTTTACCGGATTCATGACAGGATTGAAACGGTTCTGGAACAGTCCGCAATGGACATTCACGAACTGGTTGACATAATTAACGAAGAATGGGATGCGGTTACATTTTTAGGAGACGGCGTTCCCGTATTCCGCGAGGTACTGGAGGAAAAACTGCTGGTTCCTTACCGGTTTGCGCCGGCACAGATGAACCGCCAGCGGGCGGCAAGCATTGCGTCTCTGGGCATACAGTATTTGAAAGAAGGAAAGGCAGTTCCCGTGGACGACTTTGTTCCTGTGTACCTGCGGAAATCTCAGGCGGAACGCGAGCGGGAGGAAATGCTTCGAAAGGAAGAAGAATCATGAAGATGATCCGCACCGTTTGTGAGATCGAAAAAGAAACATTTTCGGACGCATGGTCGGAAGAAGCGCTGGAAGAAAGCCTCAAATATCCGTATAACCACCTGCTTCTAATCACCGGTTCAGAAATGGTTATGGACTATTCAGAATGTCCGGAAGAAGAAACGATCGCAGGGTACCTCCTTTATTCTTCTCTCTCTCAGGAGGCGGAGCTGCTTCGGATCGCGATCCGGACAGAACTTCGGGGCAGGGGGTACGGCAGCCGGCTATTCCGGTTTTGGCTGGAATATTTAGGAGGAGAAAATCCGGAGCGGGTTTTTCTGGAGGTCCGCGCAGGAAATCAAGCAGCGATACACCTGTATAAGAAATACGGCTTCGAGAAGATCGCCGGCCGGAAGGATTATTATAAGAACCCCGTCGAAGACGCCTGCGTGATGCAGTACATTTACCAATGATTCCATATGTAATGCAGAGAAAAAAAGCGTTATACTGTATTATCGTACAGGCAAACCGGCGAAGCCGGGCACACTGTGCGATCCGCGGCGTGCAGTTGCATGTACGCTGCTCCTAATTCTGCGGTTTACCGTAAGATAAAAACAGGAGGTCGCTGAGATGAAAGAATATGTATGCAGTAAATGTGGCAGATTCATAGGGAAAGAAGGACAAGTTATAGAAGAAGATTTTCTGTATGTAAATAAAACATGGGGATTTTTCTCAAAAAAAGACGGAGAAATCCATGAATTCTGTCTGTGCGAAGCGTGTTACGACGCACTGACAAAAGGTTTCCGGACGCCGGTTCAGGTAGAGGAAGCCTCAGAATTATTATAAATGAAAGGAAATGTCATTTTGGAAAGGAGGGAAAACCGATGTTAGATGTTTGCCTGCTCGGAACCGGCGGCATGATGCCCCTGCCGTACCGTGCGCTGACCGCACTTATGGTACGGTATAACGGCAGTACTATTATGATCGACTGCGGCGAGGGAACGCAGACTTCGATCCGCCAGCAGGGTTGGAGCTTCAAGCCGATTGATGTGCTTTGCATTACGCATTTCCACGCGGACCATATCAGCGGTCTGCCGGGGCTTCTGCTCACGATGGGAAATGCAGAGCGGACGGAACCTTTGCTCATCATTGGACCGAAGAATATCCGGAAAGTCGTGGAAGCGCTGCGGACGATAGCACCGGAGCTTCCTTTCCCGATTGAATTTCATGAATTAGAGGATAAAGAAGAAACAATAGAAGTAAAGGGACTTAAGATTCATGCATTCCGCGTGAACCATAATGTCATCTGCTACGGTTACAGCATTGAGCTTATGCGGAAGGGACGCTTTGATGCGGTGAAGGCAAAGGAGCTGGGCATCCCGCTTCCGTACTGGAAGGTTTTGCAGAACGGGGAAACGGTGTGCGACGGCGATCGGACATTCACCAGTGATATGGTGATGGGACCGCCGCGAAAAGGACTCAAGCTTACCTATTGCACCGACACCAGACCGGTGCCTGTGATCGCAGAGGCAGCAAAAGAATCCGATCTGTTCATCTGTGAAGGCATGTACGGCGAGCCGGAAAAAGAAGCCAAGGCAAAAGAGCATAAACATATGACGATGTATGAAGCGGCTGCTCTTGCAAAAGAAGCAGAGGCGGCGGAACTCTGGCTTACGCATTTCAGCCCGTCACTGGTAAAACCGGCGGAGTATCTGGACAAGGTTCGGAGCATTTTCCCAAATGCCTATATGGGGAAGGACCGGATGACAAAAGAACTGGCATTCAAAGAAGACGAATGAAACAAAGGCTAAGATTAGGATAGAGAGTATGAAAGACATAACAATTCTGGGTATTGAATCTTCCTGTGATGAAACGGCAGCAGCTGTAGTCGTAAATGGCAGGGAAGTAAGATCCAATGTGATCTATTCACAGATCGAACTGCATAAAGCCTATGGCGGCGTGGTGCCGGAGATTGCTTCCCGAAAGCATGTGGAAAAGATTAATCCGGTAATCCGGCAGGCACTGTCCGACGCCAATGTAACGCTGGATGATATTGACGCCATCGCCGTTACTTACGGACCGGGGCTGGTAGGGGCGCTTCT
>CANRMC010000032.1 GCA_947631605.1 uncultured Lachnospiraceae bacterium | reverse complement strand
GAGCGTGGGGCTTGCTTCCCTGCTTGTTGCAGCCGCAGGATTGATAGCAGTTGTTTTAATGATGGTATTTTTTGTATTTACTTCTGTAACCGGCAAGTTTGACGGTGAGGCTCAAAAAGGTTTTACCATCCAGTTAGACCAGTCAGCGCCTTCCGATTCCCTTGGGGAGGGCGAACAGGCGATGATTAATATAGAAAGCGGGGAGGAGTAATTATGAATCGTAAAAAATGGAATATAATCACAGTTATTTCTCTTGCTGCAATTGTTGTAGAACTGGTTTTGGTATTTGTCCTGATCATTCCTTCTGTACGATATAATAATTTCTTTAAGAAACTGGAAATGGGAAATGAAGAAGCTATTGATGACGCAGAGGATTATTATGAAGACATGAGCTTGTCACAGAGAAAGAAAGTTGACAAGAAAATGCCGGATTTTGCAACGTATATCTGTAATCAATACGCTGACGGCAAGATCACGTATCAGCAGTTAGATGAAATTTACGAAGCGATTGATGAAATAGAAGGAGAATATGACTATTGCCGGACTTATTATGTGCGTGCGAATTATAAAGAGCTTACCGATCTTTACGAGCAGGCTGTAGAAGAATACAAAACAAACGGCGTTTCTTCCCTCTATTATGATCTGGATAACAGATTTTATGACGTCTATGATAATGCTTACGGGGATTCGGAACTGGACAATGCTCTCATCAGATATCTGGAGGATAAGTACGATCTGTATAAGAATGAAAGTATTACATTTGAAGTGATCCAACAATATGTTGATGTTGCTACAGACTTCTATCATGGTGAGGCTCTGACTTATGCCCTGAATCTGGATTCGGAACTTTACAGTATCAGCGTATACCAGGGTAGACTTGAGGAAGCGCAGGAATACTATGATTCCGAAGATTATTTCGCAGCTATGGGAATTTGTGATAATCAGTTGACTTATATGGACGAAAATGATTCAACCGGTTATCGGGAAAAATTCCAGCAGCTTCGGGATGACGCCTATGAAACAGGAAAGACGTATTATGTAGAACAGGCAAAGCAGCTGATCAATGATGGCAAAAAATATGAGGCAGAGAATTTAATGGACAGGATTCGCGAAGAATATGGAGATGACGTGGATCTTTCAGAGGTGGAAGCCATGATGCAGGCACCATGGGAAGGCGCTTATAAGACTTATATGCAGAACTGGCAGGAAAATCTGAAAGCGGATGTTGCCAGCGGCGTAAAAGTCGGCGATCTGGATGACAGTTCCCTGGTCAATGTAGATGAAAATATGCCGGATAAATTCTTCCTTTATGATTTTGATGATGATGGAACTCCGGAATTTGGACTCGCAGGAGGAGACTATTTCTATATCTTCGGATTTGACGGTACAAAAGCAGTATTAACAGGAGTATTCAAGGTGGCCGGAATGACGGATATTCCGTATCTGATAACAGTTCCGGCACAGATGGAAGCAGGATACACCGGATATGAGCTTCTGAGATTTTCAAATAATTCATGGAGCGTTGAACATTACTATCTGGCAGCCGACGACGGCAGCCGGTATGTAGTAGACGGTCAGGAAACAGATGTGGATACCTGCGCTGCCATGCATAATACGATCGCAGCTCATGAAGATCAGGAAGTGAGCTATATAACGACAACGATTCAGATTGATTATTATGAGCAGATGATCGACGAATATGAAGACTAAAAAAGAAACATTATAATAAGGAAAGGGGCTTTTACCGGCCCCTTTTTCTTAAAATCTTTGAAATAGGAGAAGAAAATGGCGGAGAAAGATCAGACAAAAAGACTGGATAACGGTATGGTGCTCAGTAAATTCGAAGGACATTATTTTATACAGGCGGATGAAGAAAAGATGGAAATATCTGCCGTGGACGCCGCACGGATATTGGAAGACCATGACGCGGCGTTTGATATTGTGATCGCGGCAAAGCGGCGGTACTGGTTCAATACGGCAATGGACCGTTATAGCCCGTTGGAATACTGATTGAAAATTTGGTTTCAAATCTGACCGGATATGTGGTATTATCAGAAACAGGGTAGTAAAAGAATAAGAAATACGATTTAGGAGGACAGAAAAATGATCAAGCTTTATGACACCGGAGCATACCTGTTACATGGTATGGAATTGGTCGCTGATACAGAGGAGGCAGGAAGCGTATTGGCGTCGAAAGGGATTTCCATAACAAAAGACGAAGCATCCCGCAATACGATGGCATATGGTATTTTGAAAGAACACAATACTTCAGATGACATGGAGCATTTAAAGATTAAGTTCGATAAAATGACTTCCCATGACATTACATTTGTCGGCATTATCCAGACTGCAAGAGCGTCGGGACTGAAAGAGTTCCCGATTCCTTATGTGCTCACCAACTGTCACAATTCACTTTGCGCCGTAGGCGGTACGATCAATGAAGACGACCACATGTTTGGACTTTCCTGTGCAAAAAAATACGGCGGCGTTTATGTTCCGCCTCATCAGGCAGTTATTCACCAGTATGCCAGAGAAATGCTGGCTGAATGCGGCGCTATGATCCTCGGTTCCGACAGCCATACACGGTATGGCGCGCTTGGCACTATGGCGATCGGGGAAGGCGGCGGCGAGCTTGCAAAACAGCTCCTTCGTAAGACCTATGACGTGGCAAGACCGGGAGTCGTTGCGATTTATCTGGACGGCGAGCCAGCAAAGGGTGTTGGCCCGCAGGACGTTGCGCTGGCGATCATTGGCGCGACCTTTAACTGCGGATACGTAAAGAATAAAGTCATGGAATTTGTAGGACCGGGTATAGGAAAGCTTTCTTCCGACTTCCGGATCGGCGTCGATGTTATGACGACGGAAACTACCTGTCTTTCTTCCATCTGGGTAACAGACGAAGAGACAAAGAAATGGTATGAAACCCACTACAGACCGGAAGCATACAAAGAACTTGCGCCGAAAGACGTGGCATATTACGACGGCGTTGTTTATGTAGACCTTTCAAAGATTCAGCCGATGATCGCCATGCCGTTCCATCCGAGCAATACATATACTATCGAAGAAGTAAACAAGAATCTGATGGATATTCTGGAAGAGTGTGAAAAGCGCGCGCTGGTTTCACTGGATGGAAAGGTAGATTTCAAACTGACGGATAAGGTAAGGGACGGAAAACTTTATGTAGATCAGGGAATCATAGCAGGATGTGCCGGCGGCGGATTTGAAAATATCTGTGCTGCGGCGGATATCCTGAAAGGACACTATATCGGCGCAGATGAATTTACGCTCAGCGTATATCCGGCAAGTACCCCGATCATGATGGAACTGGCAAAGAACGGAAGAATGGCTGACCTTCTGGAAACCGGAGCAGTTGTAAAAACCGCATTCTGCGGCCCTTGCTTCGGAGCGGGAGATACGCCGGCGAACAACGCTTTCAGTATCCGGCATTCGACCAGAAACTTCCCGAATCGGGAGGGTTCCAAGATCCAGAGCGGACAGATTGCCTCTGTCGCACTGATGGACGCACGTTCCATAGCGGCAACAGCAGTTAATAAAGGATACCTGACTCCGGCAACGGAACTGGATGTAGAATATACCGGACCGGCATATTTCTTTGACCGGAAGATTTATGACAACCGGGTTTATAACGGCGTCGGAAAGGCAGATCCTTCTGTAGAGATTAAGTTCGGACCAAATATCAAAGACTGGCCGGAAATGGTTCCGCTTACGAATGATCTGTTATTGCGGGTAGCCTCCGTGATTCATGATCCGGTTACGACGACGGATGAACTGATCCCGTCCGGCGAGACGTCCTCCTATCGTTCCAATCCTCTGGGACTTGCGGAATTTACCCTTTCCAGAAAAGATCCGGAATATGTAGGCAGGGCAAAGGCGGTTCAGGCAGTAGAACGGGCGCGTGAAGCCGGAAAATGCCTGTGTGAGGCGGATCCTTCCATAAAAGAGATCATGCAGGAGATTAAAAAGATGTTCCCGGATGTAAAAGGAAAGGAAACCGGTATCGGAAGTACGATATTTGCCGTCAAACCGGGAGACGGCTCCGCCAGGGAACAGGCGGCGTCCTGCCAGAAGGTACTTGGCGGATGGGCAAATATCGCAAAAGAATATGCAACGAAACGTTACCGTTCCAATCTGATCAACTGGGGCATGCTTCCGTTTGTAATTGCCGAGGATTATGATTTTGAAAATGGGGATTATATCTTTGTACCGGATATTGTAAATGCAGTAAAGAACAGGCAGGATGTGATAAAAGCATATGTCGTAAACAAAAATATGCACGAATTATCGCTGACATTAGGTGAACTGACAGAGGACGAACGGGATATAATAATCAAAGGATGCCTCATTAACTACTATAAAGAGTAAGTTTCGGAATTTTTTTCCGATATTATGTCATTATAAATTGTGTTAATATAAGTGTGCCGGAAGGATTTGGCATATGAGACGTCTTTCGTTTCTAACAGTAGGAGGAGGTGTTTTTATGGCGGAAATCACATGGCTCATCATTGCAGCAGTCTCTATCGTTTCGGAGATCATAAGTCTTGGGCTTACCTCCATTTGGTTTGCCGGAGGCGCTGTAGTAGCGGCAATCCTTTCCTGGGCCGGAGTGTCTGTCTGGATTCAGGTTCTGGCGTTCACAGTTGTTTCCCTTGTGCTTTTGATCGCGGCAAGGCCTTTTGTAAAGAAACATCTGATCACGCAGGTGGAAAAAACCAACGTAGAGAGTTATGCAGGCAGAAAAGTAACGGTCATTCAGGAGATTAATAACAACAAAGCGGAAGGAAAAGTTATGATGAACGACATTGAGTGGACGGCGCGTTCGGAGGACGGAAGTATAATTCCTGTCGGTAAAGTTGTTGTTATTAAATCAGTATCCGGGGTAAAATTAATCGTAGCAGAAGAATAAAAGTGGAGGTGTAGCTATGAATGCATTATTAATGAGCAGAGGCGCGCAGGGATTTGTAATTTTCCTTGTGTTTGTTGCAGTCGTTGTTATTATCAGTATGATACGGATCGTTCCGCAGGCGCATGCCTATGTCGTTGAACGGCTGGGAACCTATCAGGGGACATGGTCGGTTGGTTTCCATATGAAGTGGCCTATCGTAGATAAAGTTGCACGAAAAGTTTCATTAAAAGAGCAGGTTGTGGATTTTGCACCGCAGCCGGTTATTACAAAGGATAACGTTACCATGCGGATTGATACGGTTGTATTTTTCCAGATTACAGATCCGAAGCTTTACTGTTACGGGGTTGAAAATCCGATTTCGGCGATTGAAAATCTGACCGCAACAACGCTTCGTAACATCATCGGTGATCTGGAACTGGATCAGACGCTGACTTCCAGAGAGACGATCAATACCAGAATGAGAGCGACACTGGATTCCGCTACGGATCCTTGGGGCATCAAGATCAATCGTGTTGAATTGAAGAATATTATTCCTCCGGCAGCCATTCAGGAAGCCATGGAGAAACAGATGAAAGCAGAACGTGAGAGACGTGAGCAGATCCTTCGTGCGGAAGGTGAAAAGAAATCCGCAGTCCTTGTGGCAGAAGGAAAGAAAGAAGCCATGATCCTGGGCGCAGAAGCAGAGAAGCAGTCGGCAATCCTTGCGGCAGAAGCCGATAAGGAAGCGACAATTAAGCGTGCGCAAGGTGAAGCAGAGGCTATTATCGCCGTTCAGAAAGCAAATGCAGAAGGTATCCGGCTCCTCAATGAATCCGCCCCGAGCAATCAGGTTCTTACCATTAAGAGCCTGGAGGCATTTGAGAAAGCTGCGGACGGCAAGGCGACCAAGCTGATCGTTCCTTCTGAAATTGCAGGTATCGCAGGACTTGTATCTTCTATTACGGAAACAGCAGCGGTAACAAAAAGCAAAACGGAGTAATGAATCCTAATGAGAAATAATGACAAGCACTTATGATGAAGAACCAGAGTCGGATTATGTACCGGAACAACTTGAGGTTACAGAACTTGATGAAGCGGTGTTGGACTATGGTGTTCGTCCGGCTATGTGGCTTCAGGTAGAATAGTGATTGAGTGAAAGCCCGTTTACGCGGATCGCGTGAACGGGCAAACTGCTTATCGGGTGAAAAATCATAGACTTTTGACTAACTTTTTATATGATTTTGGGTATAAATTCGTGAATTTTACAGATATATAAAGGAAAGAGAATAAAAAATCGGAATAAATGCATAATTCGACGTAAAAATCCTACTATTTTTTCGTAATATTGCATAAAACCTATTTATTTTCATAAAAATTAATGGTATAATGATTTCAAATTAATGCTAAAAGGGGTGACTTTATGATTAAGAAGGAAATGATAGCAATGCTTTTAGCAGGTGGACAAGGCAGCCGCCTTGGTGTCCTTACTTCTAAGCTTGCAAAACCTGCGGTTGCTTTCGGCGGAAAGTACAAGATTATTGACTTCCCGTTGAGTAACTGTATTAATTCGGGAATTGACACCGTAGGTGTACTGACACAGTACAGACCACTTCGATTGAATCAGCATATAGGTATTGGTATGCCTTGGGATCTTGATAGAAATATAGGTGGTGTTACGGTACTCCCACCGTACGAAAAAAGTGCGAACAGCCAGTGGTATACGGGAACGGCAAATGCAATTTATCAGAATCTGGAATATATGGAATATTATAATCCGGAATATGTTCTGATCCTCTCAGGCGATCATATCTACAAAATGGATTATGAAGTAATGCTTGATTATCACAAATCTTCAAAGGCAGACGTTACGCTTGCTACATACCAGGTTCCGATGGAAGAAGCAAGCCGTTTCGGCGTCGTAATTACGGACGAGCAGGGCTGCATTCAGGAGTTCGAAGAGAAACCGGAGCATCCGAGAAGCAATAAAGCTTCCATGGGTATTTATATTTTCAGCTGGCCGGTTCTGCGTGATGCGTTGATCGAGATGAAGGACGTACCGTCCTGCGACTTTGGTAAGCATATCATCCCGCATTGCCATGAGCAGGGCAAGAAGATCTGTGCATATGATTTTAAAGGCTACTGGAAAGATGTCGGAACTCTGGGTTCTTATTGGGAAGCCAATATGGAACTGGTTGATATCATTCCGGAATTCAATCTGTATGAGGAGTTCTGGAGAATCTATACCAAGAGCGATATTCTTCCGCCGCAGTATATTGCAGACGGCAGTAAAGTAACAAAGAGTATTATCGGTGAAGGAACGGAGATTTACGGTTCGGTTGAGAATTCCGTTATCGGTTCCGGCGTTATCATCGGTAAGGATGCAGTGATTAAGAATTCTATCATTATGAACGGCGTTGTGATTGGAGACGGCGCAGTGATTGATAAGGCAATTCTTGCAGAAGGCGTAAAGATCGGAAAGAATACCGAGTTAGGCGTGGGCGAAGAAGCGCCGAACGAATTTGCGCCGCATATTTATTCATTTGGTCTTGTAACTATCGGTGAAAATTCAGTTGTACCGGATGGCGTGAAGATTGGTAAGAACACGGCAATCGTAGGTGAAACTACCATTGATGAATATCCGGACGGTTTGCTGAAGAGCGGCTCCAGTATAATAAAGGCAGGTGAATAATATGAGAGCGATAGGTATTATTTTAGCAGGCGGCAACAGTAACAGAATGGAGGAACTTTCCACGAAGCGGGCAACTGCGGCAATGCCGATTTCCGGATGTTACCGGGCAATCGATTTCGCACTGTCCAATATGACAAATTCCCATATCCAGAAGGTTGCGGTGTTTACCCAGTATAATTCAAGATCCCTGAATGAGCATTTGAATTCATCAAAATGGTGGGATTTCGGCAGAAAGCAGGGCGGTCTGTATGTATTCACACCGACGATCACGGCAACCAACAGCTACTGGTATAAAGGAACTGCGGACGCCTTATATCAGAATATCGGCTTCCTGAAGGACGCGCATGAACCGTATGTAGTAATTGCTTCCGGCGATGGTATTTACAAACTGGATTATAACAAGGTTCTGGAGGAACATATTGCAACGGGCGCCGATATTACGGTCGTTACAAAGGATATCAGTCCGGAAGAGGATGATATCAGCAGATTTGGTGTTTTGAAAGTAGATGACAAGAACCGGGTAATTGATTTTGAAGAGAAACCGGTTGTTGCAGATACAAGTACTGCCTCCATCGGCGTATATGT
Source organism: uncultured Lachnospiraceae bacterium (assembly GCA_947631605.1). Classification (GTDB taxonomy): domain Bacteria; phylum Bacillota; class Clostridia; order Lachnospirales; family Lachnospiraceae; genus CANRMC01. Next base: position 13,744 of record CANRMC010000032.1, on the reverse strand, counting down.
AGTCAGAAGACGTCAGCTGATCGAACTTCTTGAGACATGTGCAGCAGAAGGCAGAACGGATTTTGTAAAGGACATTCTGGTCCGCTATAAAAATGTTAAGAAGATTTACGCATATAAACTTGACAGCTATTGGAGAAATATCAGTACGGTAGATTCCTATTTCCGTACCAATATGGATTTCCTGAAGCGCGAGGTGCGTGATTACTTCTTCCGGCAGCACCCGGATGTATATTCCAAGGTGGAGGATCTTCCGCCGGCAAAATACAACGGCGACGCTGTCGTAAATAACAGCCTGGTATCAAGTGGATGTATTATTAATGGTACGGTTGAGAATTCGGTATTATTCAAGAAAGTATATGTAGGCAACAACTGTGTAATCAAAAATTCGATTATATTGAATGATGTTCATATCGGAGATAACTGCTATATCGAGAACTGTATAGTAGAAAGCCGGGATACAATCAGAGCTAATACTGTACACACAGGCGAGGCTGACAAGCCAAAGATTATAATAGAAAAAAGCTTTAGATATGCTCTTTAATATCTAAATTCTTGATGAAAGCAGGGAGGGGTTACTATGCAAATTACCGATGTAAGAGTCAGAAAAGTAGCGAAGGAAGGAAAGATGCGCGCAGTCGTATCAATAACAATTGATAATGAATTTGTAATTCACGACATTAAGGTCATTGAAGGCGAGAAGGGCTTATTCATTGCTATGCCGAGCCGTAAGGCAACAGACGGCGAGTATAGAGATATCGCACATCCGATCAATTCGGCTACAAGGGAAAAGATTCAAACCTTGATTCTTGAAAAGTATGAGCAGACTGCTCTTGAACCGGAAGCTGAATAAAATATTAAGATTTAGGAAGGACTGTCTTCGGGCAGTCCTTTTTTCTTGACATTTCTTTTTTTATTGTTACAATAGATTGTAATATGAATTATTTGGAAGGATCGTAAATAGATGAATAATAAATTAAAAGCGGTTATTTTGGCAGCAGGTAAGGGCGTCAGGATGAACTCCGATCTGCCAAAGGTTCTTCATACGGTAGACGGCCAGCCGATGGTTCATTATGCGATCAAGGCGGCGAAGGACGCCGGTGCGCTGGATGTCTGCGTGATCGTAGGTTATGAAGCAAAGCTGGTTCGCGATTCTATCTCGGATATTGTGGAATTTGTGGAGCAGAAGGAGCAGCTGGGTACCGGACATGCAGTAAAATGCGCCAGAGATTTCATTGGAACAGAAGGAAATACTCTGGTTCTTTGCGGCGATACGCCGCTTGTTACGGGCGAAACATTAAAAGCATTGGTGGATGTGCATAAAAAGCAGTCAAACGGTGTTACGGTATTGTCCGCAGTACTTCCGGACGCTTCCGGTTACGGCAGGATTATCCGCGATAAAGACGGTTCTTTTGTTAAAATCGTGGAAGATAAGGACGCGTCCGAAGAAGAACGCGCGGTGAAAGAAGTAAATTCCGGTATGTATATTTTCAATTCGGAAGCGCTGTATACAAGTCTCGATATGATTACCAATGATAACGCACAGGGTGAATATTATCTGCCGGATACGATCGCTCTGATAAAAAAGATCGGACTTCGGGTAGAGGCAATGCCGGTCAGTGATACGAACGAGATTCTCGGCGTCAATACGCAGGAACAACTGGCGGTTGCCGAACAGATCATGAAGGAAAGAAAAGCATGAAGATAATCGTAGGGTTGGGAAATCCGACGGCTCAATATGCCGGAACGAGGCATAATGTAGGATTTTCGGCTATTTATGCGCTTTCAGACCGGTATGATATATCTTTGGCTGAAAAGAAGCATAAGGCTTTATCCGGCAGAGGCGTGATTTCCGGAGAGAAGGTAATACTTGCCATGCCGCAGACGTATATGAACCTGAGCGGCGAGAGTGTGTCGGAACTGCTGCATTATTATAAATGTGATAACAAAGACCTGCTTATCATCTATGACGATATTGATCTGGATGTGGGAAAACTCCGGATCCGCACAAAAGGAAGTGCGGGCGGGCATAATGGCATAAAAAACATTATCGCTCATCTGGGAACGCAGGAATTTGACCGGATCCGTATCGGCGTAGGACATAAACCGAAAGGGTGGGATCTTGCGGATTATGTGCTGGGCAGATTCCTGCCGGAAGAACAGCCCTTGATCCGCGAAAGCGTGCAGAACGCCTGCGAAGCAGCGGCCTGTATCATAGAATCGGGTGCAGAAGCTGCGATGAATAGATTTAATTAATGAGGTTTGCAAAATGGAGACTTTAGTTTTGCCGATTCGGGAAGATGAGGCAGCAGTTAAGCTTCAGGACGCAATCGAACACAATAGGCTGCCCGCTCATTTATGGGGAATGCAAAGGAGCGTAAGGCCTCTTATCATGGAGGCTTTCAGAGGAAATAATGCATTTACGCTGGTTGTAACTTATGATGAGGCACGTGCCGAGAAGCTGTATGAGGATTACCGCTTTCTTGACAGAAATGTGTTTATCTATCCGGCAAAAGATGCATTATTTTATTATGCGGACGTCCATGGAAATGCGACAGCCAGAAAACGTCTTGAGATCATAAAAAGAATAAAAGAGGGTGCGCCTTCGGTCATAATCACGACGATTGACGGTCTGATGGATAAGATTCCTGCAATGCAGGATATCACCGGAGAGGCGCTTTTATTTTCAACCGGCGAAGAAATAGATATGGAAGCCGTTAAATACCGGCTGACAGAATTAGGATATGAAAATGTTCCGCTGGTGGAAGGTCAGGGGCAGTTCTGTGTAAGAGGAGGAATTTTGGATATCTTCCCGATTACAGAGGAGTGCCCTTATCGTGTCGAGCTGTGGGGAGATGAGATTGATTCCATCCGGAGTTTTGATGTGGAAACGCAGCGTTCTATCGAAGAAGTGAAGCAGTGCGCCGTGTATCCCGCCAGTGAGTTTGTCATGACAAAGAGCCGGATCGCAGCCGGACTGAAAAAGATCAAAGAGGTTCATAAAAAATGCGCCAAAGCATTTAAGGAATCCTTTAAAACCGAGCAGTATGCCCGCCTGAACAAGATGGTTGCCTCTCTGGAGGAGGAACTGAAAGAATTTAATTCTACCATGGGACTGGATAGTCTTGTCACTTATTTTTATGAGAAGACCGTTTCTTTCCTTGACTATATTCCGGAGGAAACCTGTATCTTCATTGATGAAGCTGAACGCGTCAGCGAGCGGGCAAGGGTATATGCTGCGGAGTTTGCAATGTCCATGGAAAGCCGGCTGGCAGGCGGATATATTTTGCCGGGGCAGGCAGATGTTCTTTATGATGATGCCTATACGCTGGACAGACTGGCGAAAAGAAAGACCGTTCTTTTTTCAGAAATCTATTCCCAGCAGACAAAGTTTCAGGAACAAACGCAGATCCGCCTGGAATCCAGAAGTCTGTTATCTTATAATAACAGCTTTGAACGTCTGATGTCAGATATAGAGAAATGGCGAAAAAAGGATTACAGGATTTTGATCGTATCGCCTTCCGCAACCAGAGGAAAACGGATCGCCGCAAATCTTCAGGAAAATGAAATCCCTGCCTTTTTCTCGCAGGACCGTAACCGTATTCTTTCGGAGCGGGAGGTTATGATCACTACCGGAAGTGTGGAGGAAGGGTTTGAAATCCCTTCTGCGAAGCTCGTGGTGATCAGTGAGAGCGATATTTTCAAGCAGGGAAAAGAAAAACGCAGGAAAAAGCTTCCGAAATATCAGGGAGAGCATATCAACGCCCTGGATGAGATCTCCGTTGGGGATTATGTCGTTCATGAACGGCATGGAATCGGTATTTATCGGGGAATCGAAAAGGTTGAGACGGAAGGAAGATTAAAGGATTATATCAATATTGATTACGCAGACGGCGGCAAGCTCTTTATTCCGGTAGAGCAGCTGGAGGTCATCGGAAAATACGCCGGAAAGGACGCGGCAAAACCGAAACTCAATAAACTGGGCGGTACGGAATGGAATAAGGTCCGCCAGCGGGTAAGAACCCATGTAGACGATATCGCCTCGGAACTAATAGATTTATATGCAGTCCGGAGCAGTAAGAAAGGTCATGCATATGCGCCGGATTCCATCTGGCAGCGGGAATTTGAAGAACTCTTCCCATATGAGGAGACGATCGATCAGAAACGAGCCATCGAAGAAACCAAGCAGGATATGGAGAGCGATAAGATCATGGACCGCCTGATCTGCGGGGACGTCGGATTCGGAAAAACCGAAGTCGCGATCCGGGCAGCGTTTAAGGCGGTGCAGGACAGCAGGCAGGTGGCATATCTGGTTCCGACCACCATTCTTGCACAGCAGCATTATGAGACGTTTGCAGACAGAATGAAGAATTATCCCGTAAATATCAAAATGCTTTCCCGCTTCTGTACCCCAAAGGAAATCCGGGAGACGCTCGCGGAGATGAAAAACGGAACCGTGGATATTGTCATCGGCACCCACAGGCTCTTGTCCAAAGATGTGGAATTTAAAGCGCTCGGACTTCTGATCATTGATGAGGAGCAGCGGTTCGGGGTAAAACATAAAGAAAAGATCAAGCAGATGAAGCAGAATGTAGATGTTCTGACACTTACGGCAACGCCGATCCCGAGAACCCTGCATATGAGCCTGATCGGACTGCGGGATATGAGTCTCCTGGAAGAACCTCCGGTAGACCGGCGGGCGATCCAGACCTATGTTATGGAATATGATAAGGAATTTGTAAAAGAGGCCTGCAACAGGGAGCTTGCCCGTGGCGGACAGGTCTATTATGTATTTAATAACGTGGAAAATATCGAGAGTGTAGCTTCCGAACTGCGGGCGATGCTGCCGAGCGCAAGGATCGAATACGCCCATGGCAAAATGAATGAGCGCAATCTGGAACTTATCATGCATAACTTTATCGACAGGGAAATTGATATTCTGGTTTCCACCACCATTATAGAGACGGGACTCGATATCCCGAATGTAAATACGATCATTATCCATGACGCGGACCGTTTCGGACTGTCGCAGCTGTATCAGCTTCGAGGACGGGTGGGACGCTCAAACCGCAGCGCCTATGCATTTCTCATGTACCGGCGGGATAAGATCATCAAAGAAGTGGCGGAAAAACGCTTGAAGGCAATTCGGGAGTTTACAGATCTCGGCTCCGGGTATAAAATATCCATGAAAGACCTTGAAATCCGGGGCGCCGGAAATCTGCTGGGGAAAGATCAGTCCGGTCATATGGAGGCGGTAGGGTATGAACTTTACTGCAAAATGCTGAATGACGCGATCAAACGGAAGCGTGGACAGGAAGTAGAAGAAGACTTTGCAACCTCCGTCGACCTTCCTGTGGACGCCTATATTCCGGACGAATATGTGAAGAATGAATTTCTCAAATTAGAACTTTACAAACGGATTTCCCGCATTGAGGATATGGAAGATTATGACGCAATACTGGAAGAAGCGAAAGACCGGTTCGGAGAACCGCCGAAAGTATTTGTCCGTCTGCTCCGCGTATCTTATATGAAGAGTCTGGCGCATAAGGCGTTTATGACGGATGTGAAATATAAAGACGGTGAAGTGCAGTATCTGATGAAAGACGGCGTGGATATCAAGGTTGAACGGATTCCGAAATTTGTCCGGAAATACAAAGGCAGCATGCACGTGATCACCGGAAAATACTCCGGATTTTCAGTGAAGACCGATAAGATCATTCAGGATGATATGCTGGATCATATCGAAACGGTGATCCGGGACATTTCCGATCAATTATTATAAGGATAGATAGGAGCTTTTTGGATGAGAGAAAGAAGAACGACAGTCCGCTTTTGTTTCTTTTTGACAGTCTTTTTTGTCCTGCTTCTTACAGGATGCAGTCAAAAAGAACAGGAGGATGTGCAGCAGGAAGTAGTCTTTACCTTTGCGGGTGAGGATGTGACGCTGGGCGAGACATATATTTATGCGAAAACGGTACAGGAAGATTATACTTCCACCTATGGGGAAGACGTCTGGACCATGGAGGTTTCTTTGGAGGATGGAACTGTTTTAAATCTGGAAGAAGCAACCAGAGAAGATATTATCCAAAACATTGTGCGGGTGAAGGTGCTTTGCGGGAAAGCGGATGAACTTGGGGTCACGCTTACGGACGAAGAAAGATCCAAGGTGCTTCTGGAGGCGGATAATTTCTGGAAAAACCTGACGGATGAACAGATTCAGACGATGCAGTTAAATGAAGAACTGCTTCAGAATGTCATGCAGGAAAATAAGCTTGCCGAAAAGACGTATGAAGAGATCATAGCAGGCGGCGAGATTGAGGTGTCGGACGAAGAGGCAAGGGAAACTACATTTTATGATATGTATTTTGAGTGCTATTCCGAGGATGAGGCGGGGAATATCGTTCCTTATTCCGAGGAGCAGAAGGAAGCGCAGTATGAAAAGGCGCTTCAGGCTTACAGTACCCTGATCGATCCGATCGATACGGAGGAAAAAGGCAATATAGAAAACCTTTCCGAGTATTACGGACTCAAATATTCCACGTATTATACGATGACGCCGGCGGAAATCGAAAGTGTTTATGGTCCGGACATCTGCGAGGATCTATATAAGCTGGAGGACGGCTCTTACAGTCTGGTGACGGAGACAGAGTACGGCTATCATATCTTCTACATGACGGCGCTGACCGATCGGGAGAAGACGGACGCGAACAAAGCGGAGATTACGGCAAAGCGGGAAAAAGCATATTTTGACAGCCGGTATCAGAACTGGGTGAAGGAAGCGGATAAAAAATTCAGTTATGAAAAATCGGTGGATCAGGACGTATATGGAAAGATTCCGTTTTAATGAGGACGGCACCTTTTTTATCCGGCAGCATATGGATAAAAAAAGGGGAAATGGTTTTCTATGTCCGAATATACATTTCATCACGACCTGCTCGCTGCCCTGAGAAGCAGAAAGCCGCAGGCGTCCGCCGAGATTACGGGAAATTCTGATTTTCCGGATCTGAAAGGAACCGTTGCTTTTTATCCGGCGCCTTATAAAGGCGTGATCGTGGAGGCAGAACTATATCATCTGCCATACAGCATGGAAGGAAATCCATATGCTTTTTTTGGTTTCCATATACATGAGCATGGCGACTGTTCGGATGCTTTTCAGAATACCGGCAGTCATTATAATCCGGAAAATGCGGCGCACCCGTTTCATGCCGGCGATATGCCGCCGCTCATGTCTAATAAAGGGTATGCATGGATGGCGTTTTTTGACGAGCGGTTTACAATTTCGGAAATCATAGATAAATCCGTTGTCATTCATCGGATGCCGGATGATTTTACCACGCAGCCGGCGGGAGACGCGGGAGAGAAAATCGGATGCGGCGTCATCCGAAACCATAGATCGGTATAAAGAGAAAAAGTATGTCATAGCAGTATAGCTATGGCATACTTTTTTATAAAAAAGGGAATGAAAAACCATCTAAATACCAAGAAGGTGCGATGCAAACTGGAAATAGATCAGCAGGGAGATCGCATCTACGATGGTGGTGATAAAAGGGCTCGCCATAACAGCAGGATCGAACCCTATTTTTTTTGCCAGAATCGGCAGGGTGCAGCCGACGAATTTTGCTACGATGACCGCGCATACAAGGGTAAGGCAGACGATCAGGGAGATCAATGCGCCAACGCGGTCGAAAACCATCAGTTTGACGAAATTGGCGGCGCCTAAGGTCAGTCCGCAGAAGAGAGAAACCAGAAATTCCTTTCCCTGAATCCGGAAAATATCTTTAAATCCGATCTCGCCCAGAGAGAGTCCTCTTACGATAGTAACGGACGCCTGGCTTCCTGCATTTCCGCCTGTATCCATCAGCATTGGAATATATGCGGTCAGCACCACATATGCGCCTAACGCCTGTTCATAGTGGGAGATAATGGCTCCGGTAAAGGTGGCGGAGATCATGAGGATGAGAAGCCATGGAATACGTTTTTTGTAGGTTTCAAAAATGCTTGTTTTCATGTATGGCTTATCCGTAGGCGTGATAGCCGCCATGACTTCGATATCCTCTGTATTTTCCTCCTGAATGACATCAATGGCGTCGTCGAAGGTAATGATACCCACCAGACGCTGCTCCGTATCAACAACAGGAAGGGCAAGGAAGCTGTATCTGTCAAAGGTATGCACAACCTCCTCCTGATCGTCCTGCGTATTTACATAGATGATATTGGTTTCCATGATGTCTTTGATAACATCCTCATAGTTGGACAGCAGGAGTTCTTTTACGGTTACGACGCCCAGAAGCTCTTTTTTTGCATTTGTAACGTAACAGGTATAAATGGTTTCCTTATCAACCCCGACTTTCCGGATACGTTCAAAGGACTGTCCGACCGTCATATCCGCTTCCAGACGTACATATTCGGTCGTCATAATGCTTCCGGCGCTGTCCTTCGGATATTTCAGGATCTCATTGATCTGATGACGCGTTTCGGCGTCCGTATGTTTCAAGATCCGTTTCACCACATTTGCGGGCATTTCCTCGATCATATCAACGGTATCGTCCACAAACAGGTTATCGATGATATATGCAAGCTCCTTATCGGAAAAAGCCTGAATCAGGTCCTCCTGAATATCAGAGTCCAGATAGGAGAAAGAATCAGCAGCAATCTCCTTTGGGAGAATACGGAATGCGATCGGCAGCTGCTCCGCTGGGAGCGCTTCCAAAACGGCAGCAATATCAACTTCATTTAATTCTGACAATGCGGTCCGGACCTGATGGAGTTTCCGCTCTTGGATCAGTTCTGACAATTCATCAATATTTATATCTTCCGTCATGATTCCGCCTCACTTTCATTGGTATTTGCTTTAGCAGTATGGCACAAAATAAAAAACAGGCAACCGGATATCGGCGGCCTGTTTTTGAATGGTATTCTAATGCGTTCCAGTTGAACCGAAACCGCCGGCGCCCCGAACCGTATCCTCCAGTTCCTCTGCTTCATGGAAGATACCCTTGATAAACGGGGTAATCACAAGCTGTGCAATCCGTTCTCCCGGCTCCACAGCAGCGGCAGTATTGGAATGGTTATGAAGCGCTACCATAACTTCGCCACGATAATCCGAATCGACGACTCCGACTTTATTTGCGGGGGCAAGTCCTTTTTTAGAGGCAAGACCGCTTCTTGCATAGATAAGACCTGCATAGCCGGCAGGAATTTCCATAGCAAGTCCGGTTGGTACCAAAACGGTTTCCCCCGCCTCTATGGAGACGGTCTGCTCGATACAGGCGTATAGATCAGCACCCGCGGCATATTCGGAGCCGTAGGTGGGGATAACGGCATTCGGTTTTAATTTTTTTATCTTCATATCCATTGCTATCATTGTAAATCTCCCGGATCCTCCCAGAGAACAACCTGTTCCTCTGCGAGTGATTTCTTTACGTCGATGATCCGCTGATTCGAAGAACCACGGAACCGTAATTTTAAATCTTTCAGGTCTTCAACAAATTCCCCGTCTACAAGGACATCGATCATAGAAAGAAGTTCCTTTGTGGCAGGCCACTTCTTTATCATATCACATAAAATGTCTTTTTCATAGTCATATCCGGTATAACACCAGATGTCCTTTTCCGGATAGAGGAACCGGACCTTCCGTACCAGCGGAAGAATACCCCGCTGGTTCACATATTCAAACGGTTCGCCGCCCAGAAGGGAAAGCCCCTTGATATAATCAGGCTTTAAGGCTTCGATGACTTTGTTCAGCGTATTTTCCGTGAAAAGCTGACCGTAATTAAAATCCCATGTTTCGGAATTGAAACAGTTTTTGCAGTGATGGGTACAGCCGGACACAAACAGGGAAACCCGCACCCCCGGACCATTTGCAATGTCATGCGTCTTAATCGTTGCGTAATTCATATTCGGCAGCCTCTCTTACAGATGAAGTACACGAGCCTTGATTTCCTTGGTCTTGCCGACGTTCCAGAAATTCTCGCCCAGATAACCGCAGGTACGTCTGGTTACATTCATCTTGGAATGATCCTTGTTGTGGCACTGCGGACATTCCCACTCGTTATCTTCATTGATGATGATCTCGCCGTCATAGCCGCATACGTGGCAGTAGTCGGACTTTGTATTAAATTCCGCATACTGGATATTCTCATAAATAAACTTCACAACTTCGGCAAGCGCCTCCAGATTGTTTGCCATGTTTGGCACTTCTACATAGGAGATCGCACCGCCGGAGGAAATCGTCTGGAACTGGCTCTCAAACTTGAACTTTGTGAAAGCGTCGATTTCTTCCCGGACATCCACATGGTAGGAATTTGTATAATAACCCTTATCGGTAACGTCCTCGATCGTACCGAACTGTTCTTTGTCAAGGCGTGCGAAACGGTAGCAGAGGGATTCCGCCGGAGTTCCGTAAAGGCCGAATGCAATTCCCGTTTCTGCTTTCCATTTATCGCAGGCGTCACGTAGTCTGTGCATAACGCGGAGCGCAAAATCCAGCCCTTCCGGATCAGTATGGCTGACGCCCTTCATAAGTTTCGTAACTTCGTACAATCCGATATAACCCAGTGAAATGGTAGAATAGCCGTCCATCAGGAGCTTGTCGATCTTTTCACCCTTTCCGAGACGTGCGATCGCGCCGTACTGCCAGTGAATCGGGCTGACGTCCGAGGTGGTTCCCATCAGGGCATTATGCCGGCACATCAGCGCTTCATAGCATAAATCCAGTCTCTCGTCCAAAAGCTTCCAGAATACTTCTTCATCACCCTTGGCGATAATGCCGATCTGCGGAAGGTTAAGGCTGACAACGCCCTGGTTGAACCGGCCTTCCCATTTGTATTCCCCATTCTCATCCTTCCAAGGGGAGAGGAAAGAACGGCATCCCATACAGGAGAAAACATTGCCTTCGTAATTTTCACGCATTTTCTTTGCGGAAATGTAATCCGGATACATTCTCTTTGCGGAGCAGCGGATCGCAAGCTCCGTAATATAATCATAAGGTCCGCCCTTTAAGCAGTTATGCTCGTCCAGTACATAGATAAGCTTCGGGAAAGCAGGGGTAACATAGACGCCCTTTTCATTCTTAATGCCCTCTAAACGCTGACGGAGGATTTCCTGAATGATCATAGCGTTTTCTTTGATGTATTTATCACCTTCCTGAAGATTCAGGAATAAAGTTACAAACGGAGACTGACCGTTCGTTGTCATCAGGGTATTGATCTGATACTGGATGGTCTGGACGCCGGAACGAAGCTCGTCCTGCAGACGCTCCTGAACCATAGCCTCTAAGGTTTCGCTGTCAACCTTATCTCCAAATTCGCTCAGATATTTCGTCTTATATTTATTGTAGCTCTTTCTTAAATACTTACCCAGATGTCTGACGTCGACAGACTGTCCGCCGTACTGGCTGCTGGCTACAGAGGCGATGATCTGCGTCACAACGGTGCAGGCAACCTGAAAACTCTTCGGGCTTTCGATCAGCTTGCCGTTCATGACCGTGCCGTTATCCAGCATATCCCCGATATTGATGAGGCAGCAGTTGAAGATCGGCTGTAAGAAATAATCCGAATCGTGGAAATGGAGAATTCCTTTTTCATGCGCCTTGGAAATCTTTTCCGGAAGCAGGAGTCTCTTTGTAAGATCCTTGGAAACTTCGCCGGCGATCAGGTCACGCTGTGTAGACGCAACGGTTGCGTTCTTATTTGAATTCTCTTCCATGACGTCTTTATTGCTGTTCTTGATCAGGCTTAAAATAGATTCATCCGTGGTATTTGCTTTCCGGACCAGCTCTCTGGTATAACGATAAATGATGTAGGTCTTGGCAAGAATGTATTTTCCGTCCTCCATGAGCTTCTGTTCAATGATATCCTGAATATCCTCCACGAGCATACGCTTTTTATTCTTGGTTTCGATGCCATGAACAATATCCTCGATTTTTTCATCGGTTACCTTTTCTTCGGCATCCACTTCCGCATTTGCTTTCTGGATTGCGACAACAATCTTGCTTCGGTCAAAGTCAACAATGTGACCGTCTCTTTTTACTACCTTCATCCTTTTACTCCTTCTTCCTTTTATATATGTATGACGTCTCAATACTAAATCAATAAGCCGTTCTTTACGTGCCTAGTCATTATAACACTCTGGAAAGTATTTGTAAATAAAAAATACTAAATATAGTGTCTGACTATTTGGATTAAAACTATATATTGGGTTGTGAAGCCGGTAAAATATTTAAAAACCCTTGAAAATACAGGGTTAGTATGCGTGGATAGATTCTGATATATTTGTGAAATCAAAAAAACTGCTTTATTTTTCAGGGTAATTGTGTTATAAAAATGAGAGTGGAATCGGTATATCCGGTTCAATTTATTATGGAAGGAAAAAGAAAATGAAGAAAGCAGGAAAAATCAGTTTCTTATTGGCTGGAGCCATGATTCTCTCTGTTTTGGGCGGCTGCGGCAAGAAAAGCAGCGATCCGGCAGAGGCGATGAAAGATAAATACAGTCAGTATGTGACATTAGGAGAGTATAAAGGCGTTTCTTACACACCGGCGCACACAGAGGTGACGGACGAGGATATCCAGTATGATATCGACGACCTCATCAGTCAAGGAACGACTACGGAAGATCTTACCGAAGGCACCGCAACCATGGGCGACGCGGTAAATATTGATTATGTAGGTTCCATCGACGGCGTGGAATTTGACGGCGGAAGCACCGGAGGCGCCGGAACCCAGATCACTCTGGGACAGAGCGGTTATATTGACGATTTTGACGAGCAGATCGCCGGTCACAAGGTCGGAGAGACCTTTGACGTAAATGTAACATTTCCGGAGGACTATGGAAATGACGAGCTGAACGGCAAAGACGCACTGTTTGTAACAACCTTAAATTCTATCGTTGTTACCCATACGCCGGAGTATACCGACGAATATGTAGCTTCCCAGACGGATTATGAAACAATGGCCGACTACGAGCAGGCAATGCGGGAAAAGCACGAAGAGGAAAATAAGCAGGCGGACGAGAGTACGGATAAGGAAACCGTGCTTCAGACAGTCATCGACCAGAGTACGATCTCCCAATATCCGGAGCAGGAAATGAAAGATATGGTAGACGATACCGTATCACAGATCCGGGAGGCAGCAGAGGCAAACAATATAGACGCTTCTACCTATATCATGTACTGGTACGGGTTTGCTTCCGAAGATGAGTTCATCGCAGAAATCGAAGACAGCGTAAAGGCATATATCGAAGAAAAGATGATAGTTGCCGCTGTTGCGAAAGCAGAGAATATCACCGTAACCAAAGAAGAAGCAGACGCACAGAAACAGAAGGTTATGGAAAGCTATGGTTATACGGACGACTCACAGCTGGAAGGCGCATTCAAAGAGGAAGACTTCTATTACTATGCACTTGCAGAGAAGGTTGTCAATTTCCTGATGGAGAACGCCAATCCGGGCGCAACCCCGACGGACGCAGCTCCGGAAGAGACAGAATAAATTATCAGATATCTGAAAAATTTTCTGAAATAAATCTGAAAAAATATCTGAAAAAATAGGAGCAGGTTGTACTTGACAAGCTGCTCCTTTAATGGTATCATGCTAATGTTTCAAATGCAGTTGTGGCGGAATTGGCATACGCGCATGATTCAGGTTCATGTCCACGTAAGTGGGTTCGGGTTCAAGTCCCGTCAACTGCACTATAAAAAGCCTGTAAACAGTTGAACTTACGAGGTTTTCTATGATAAGAGGTGGTGATTA
>CANRMC010000031.1 GCA_947631605.1 uncultured Lachnospiraceae bacterium | reverse complement strand
GAAATGTCCCGTCTCGGCGGCGGTATCGGTACGAGAGGTCCGGGTGAAAAAAAGCTGGAGACAGACCGCCGGCTGATACGGACCAGGATCAGTCAGTTAAAAGCGGAGCTGGAGGATATGAAGCAGCACCGCGACGTTGTACGGAAACAGAGGATCAAAGCGGGTATTCCGGTCGTTGCGATCGTGGGTTATACAAACGCCGGAAAGTCCACGCTGCTTAACCGTCTCACCAATGCAGGGGTTTTGCAGGAAAATATGCTGTTTGCGACCTTGGATCCGACTTCACGAAATCTGAAATTGGAGAGCGGTCAGGAGATCATTTTAACAGATACGGTCGGCTTTATCCGAAAACTGCCGCATCATCTGATCGACGCCTTTCATTCCACACTGGAAGAATCCAGATATGCGGATATCATACTTCATGTTGCGGACGTCTCAAATCCCAATGCGGCTTCCCAGATAGAGACGGTTTACCAGACTTTGGACCGCCTGAAATGCGGAGATAAAAAGATCATTACTTTGCTGAATAAGATTGATAAACTGCCGGAATGTCCGGTGGTAAAGGATCTTCGCGCAGAAATGTGCATACCAATTTCGGCAAAGACCGGTGAAAATATGGAACAATGCCTGAAAGCGGTAGAAGATATTATCAATGCAGGACGGCGTTATATTGAGCGGGAGTTTTCTTATCAGGATGCAGGCGTGATACAACGTATCCGGAAAAGCGGAACCTTGATCTCCGAAGAATATACCGATACCGGGATTTTCGTAAAGGCATATGTGCCGCGTGATCTTCCGCTGGATTAAAGAAAATCTCCATGCTTAGGAGGAACTATGCGTTTACCTGATAAATATGAAACTCAAATGAAGAGCCTTCTGAAAGAAGATTACGAGAATTACCGGAACTGTCTGGATTCGCCCATGTACCATGGTCTAAGGGTGAATACCCATAAGATTTCTGTTCCGGATTTTCTTCGCATATCACCGTTTCGTCTTTCGCCGGTTCCATGGTGCCCGAACGGTTTTTATTATGATGAGGACATTGACAAACCGTCCCGGCATCCGTATTATTACGCCGGACTTTATTATCTGCAGGAGCCGAGCGCGATGATCAGCGCTTCCGTCCTTCCTGTGGAAAAAGGGGACAGGGTGCTGGATATCTGTGCAGCGCCCGGCGGAAAGTCTACAGAGCTTGCCGCAAAGCTGGATGGGAGCGGCTTTTTGGTTTCCAATGATATCAGCGCTTCCAGAGCAAAGGCTCTGCTCAAGAATCTGGAAGTTTTCGGTATTACCAATATGATGATCACCTGTGAACCGCCCAATGCGCTTGCAGAACGGTTTGCAGGATATTTTGATAAAATCTTGATCGACGCCCCATGCTCCGGCGAGGGCATGTTCCGGAAATCCCAGGCCATGGTGACGGCATGGGAACAGAACGGAAATGAAATGTTTGCTTCGATACAGAAGGGCATATTAAAAGAAGCGGTAAAAATGCTGAAGCCGGGAGGAATCCTTTTATATTCCACCTGCACCTTTTCACCGCTTGAAAATGAGAAATCTATTGAATATCTGCTTTCTCTGGATGATTCCCTTCATTTGTTGGAGGTTCCGAAGTATGAGGGATTTGACAACGGACATCCGGAATGGTCGGAAACGGGCAATCCAGACCTCGTCCGCTGTGCAAGGCTGTTTCCACACAGGATAAAAGGAGAGGGGCATTTCGCAGCCCTGATCCAAAAAGGAAATGAAAAGTCTGATATTCCTGCGGCAGGATATCAGCCGAAAAGGGCGTCGTTATCCGAAGAAGCGAAAGCGTTTTTATCCGGCCTTTCACCAAAAATCGATTGGGACAGGCTTGAAGTAAAAAACGATAAGTTATATTATATACAGGAAGGCTGTCCGGAAGCACAGGGCTTAAGGATCTTACGTCAGGGACTTTTTCTGGGGGAAATGAAGAAGAACCGCTTTGAGCCAAGCCAGGCGCTTGCCATGGCGCTTACCATGGACGCTTTTACAAATACGCTGAATCTTCCGGTTTCCGATATCCGCGTCACAAAGTATCTGAAAGGCGAGAGTATTGAACTCATGGAAAGCGATGAGAAAAAAGGCGCGCCGGAAGGGTGGATCTTAATCTGCACAGACGGGTATCCTTTGGGATTTGGAAAACTGAAGAACGGCGTGATCAAGAATAAATATCTGCCGGGATGGCGGATGATGTAAAGAAGGCAGAAAAAGAGGAAGAACTGTGAAGAAACATATCGAAAAAGGCGATTACGGTTATGCAAGAAAATATAAAAATATCAGGATTCTTCTTACGATCATTCTTTTTCTCTGTATTGTGACGGACGTGGTGCTGGGACTTGTGCTCTATCAGACGAAAAGCACGCTGCTTACAATTCTTGCCTGTGTTATGTCCCTGCCGTTTGCCAAGGCATTTATTTCCTATCTTCTCTGTGTGCGGTTTACGCCGCTGAAACGGGAAGAATATAGCGAAACGGAGAAGCTGGCAGAAACTTACGGCGTGAAAATGATGTATGATATCTCGGTTTCCGATACGGACGGAATGTTTTTTTATCCGTGCCTTACCGTGACGAATAATAATATCATTTCCTATGTGCCGAACGCCGACACGCAGGATAAAATAAAGGAATATACGGAACATCTGAAGAAGAGCTATGCCGGCACGAAATATAAATTCCGGATCGTCGTTACGTCCGAGATCGGGCAGTTTGAAAAAGAACTGGGAAAACTGCATGAACCAAAGGACGAACAGGCAAAGATCGACCGGTATATAGCGAATCATATTTTAGAACTGGGAGTATAACATGGTCGAAATCTTAGTCGGGGCAAATGAATCCGGACAGAAACTAAAGAAGCTATGCTTTAAATATCTGAATCAGGCGCCGGCGTCTTTTGTCTACAAAATGCTTCGGAAGAAGAATATTGTATTGAATGATAAAAAAGCAACCGGTGATGAAATGCTCTCACCGGGAGACAGCGTGAAATTTTATCTGGCGGATGAAACGATTCAGAAGTTCCGCAGGGAAATAAGGTATGAGGGGATGCAGAAGAATATGGGCGACTTAGATGTGATATATGAAGATGAAAATATCATGATCGTAAATAAACCGTATGGGATTCTTTCCCAAAAGGCGTCGGAACAGGACTATACCATGAATGAACGGATCGTCGAGTATTGCCTTGCGACGGGAAAACTGGATGAAAAGCAGATGGAGACGTTCCGTCCGTCGGTATGCAACCGGCTGGACCGGAATACGTCCGGGCTTCTTCTTGCCGGCATTTCTCTGGAGGGAAGCCGTTACCTGAATAAGATCATAAAGGAACGCAGTATCGAAAAGGAATATTATGCCATTGTCCATATGGTATTCGAACAGAAACTTCATATGACGGCGTATCTGTATAAAAATGAGGAAACAAACAAGGTGGATATAATCAGTGAGGAAGCGTATATCAAACAGGGAATGCCGAAAAACTATGTGCGGACGGAGGCTTACTATGAGCCTGTGAAGTTTCGGAAAACTTACACCCTGCTGAAGATCCGGCTGATTACAGGAAAATCCCATCAGATACGGGCGCATCTGGGCTATCTGGGTTATCCGATCATCGGGGATAACAAATACGGAAATGTGCGTCTGAATGAAGCGTTCCGCGAGAGGTTCGGTCTGAAGCACCATCTTCTTCATGCCGGAACTATCACATTTCCGAAAGGGGACGGAAAACTCCATTATCCGTTTCTGGGAAAAACGTTTCATGCTGATGTGCCGGAACTTTTCCGGGAAATCTGGGATAATCTGTAGCAGAGGGGAGATACTTATGGCAACATGGAATTCCAGAGGACTTCGCGGTTCCACATTTGAAGAACTGATCAACGCTACCAATGACCTTTACAGGGAAAAAGGATTAGGTCTGGTACAGAAGATACCGACGCCGATCACGCCGGTTTCTTTTGATACTGCCACAAAGCAGATCACCAAAGCGTATTTCGAGAAAGACTCTACGGTGGATTATATCGGCGTGGTACAGGGGGTTCCTGTATGTTTTGACGCAAAGGAGAGCATGAGCGATACGTTTGCCCTGCAGAATATCCATGAGCACCAGTTCCGCTTCATGGAGGAATTTGAAAAACAGGGCGGGGTTTCCTTTCTTCTTGTGATGTTTACCAAAAGAAACGACTTTTATTATATGCCCTTTCGGGAACTCGCCGGTTATGTGGAACGGGTGAAGGAAGGACATGCTAAGAATTTTAAATACATGGAATTAGATGACGATTATTTTCTGAAGCCGGAGGGCGGCGCCTTGGTTCATTACCTGAAAGGACTGGCAAAGGACTTATCGGAGCGAACCCCGGATTCAGAATAACAGGAGGATATGAATATGTTTGATTTTTACAGGACGGCGGCATGCGTGCCGGAATTAAAGATTGGAGATGTGGCTTACAACAAGGAGAAGATTCTGGAAAAGCTGGAAACCGCCTATTCTTACAATGCGGGGATCATTGCATTTCCGGAGCTTGCACTGACCGGATATACCTGTCAGGATCTCTTTCTTCAGACAGCCCTGATCGACGCAGTCAATACGGCAGTGGCGGAAATTGCGGCAGGTACGGCGGAGCATGACGGAGTCGTTATCCTTGGTGCGCCGGTACGTTTTTCGGGGCAGCTTTATAACGGCGCTTATGTCATTGGAAACGGACGGATTTATGGCGTTTCCATAAAAACATTTCTGCCGGAATACAACGAATTTTATGAAAAACGCTGGTTTTCTTCCGCAGAGGAGCTGCCAAAGAAGGAAGCGCTTCTTTCGGAACTGGGAATCGGAACGGACGGTGAGGATTATACGGTTCCGATCGGAAACCACTTGGTATATCAGGCAGGAAATAAAATACATTTCGGTGTTGAGATCTGTGAAGACCTCTGGTCGCCTGTTTCCCCATCCACGTTTCTTTCTCTGGGCGGTGCGGAAATGA
Source organism: uncultured Lachnospiraceae bacterium (assembly GCA_947631605.1). Classification (GTDB taxonomy): domain Bacteria; phylum Bacillota; class Clostridia; order Lachnospirales; family Lachnospiraceae; genus CANRMC01. The sequence continues at coordinate 17,092 of CANRMC010000031.1, read as the reverse complement.
TCGTAAATCTTTCCGCAAGCAACGAGACGATCGCAAAGCGGGAATACCGGAGAAATCTGGTGAAGTCGGCTTCTGCCTCCAATCTGTGCGAATACCTCTATGTATCCGCCGGAGCCGGAGAATCTACGCAGGATCTGATTTTTTCCGGACACAGTATGCTCTTTGAAAACGGAGTCATGATAAATGAAAATAAGGATTTTATTGCTTCCGACTATATCATGCTGGCGGACTGCGATCTGGGTAAGATCAAGAGCGACCGTATGAAATATAAGAATTTCAAGGATACGGCGTCTTATGTCCGTAACCGTCTGGAAGATATCGTCACAGTTCCGGTTCCGGAGCCGCAGATTCCAACGTCTGACGGACAGTATTACATTATTCCGAAACATCCGTTTATCCCTGCTTCGAAAACAAAGCGTCTGAAACGCTGCAACGATATTTTTGATATGCAGGTGGGCGGTCTGGTAAAACGTCTTTCCGTAACGGATTCCAAACCGGTTGTCGGCGTATCCGGCGGTATGGATTCCACGCTTACTTTGCTTGTTTGCGCAAAGGCATTAAAAAAGTTGAAACGTCCTGCTTCCGACCTGATAGCGGTTACGATGCCTGCTTTCGGAACCTCGGACAGAACCTATAACAACTCCCTGATTCTGATGAAAAGTCTGGGTGCGACCACAGTCACGATCCCGATCAAGGATGCGTGCATACAACATTTCAAAGATATCGGACACGACGGTGAAAAGCAGGATATCACCTATGAGAATACGCAGGCAAGAGAACGGACACAGGTTCTTATGGATTATGCAAATATGGTAAACGGACTGGTGGTAGGTACCGGAGATCTGAGCGAGCTTGCCCTCGGCTGGTGTACCTACAATGCGGATCAGATGAGTATGTACGGCGTCAATGCCAGCATACCGAAGACTCTGGTACGCTGGATGATCGACAGTATCATCGAAAACAATATCTTTCCGGACAGCACCGTTGTGCTTCGGGATATACTGGACACTCCGATCAGTCCGGAACTGCTTCCGCCGGATGAAAGCGGAAATATTTCCCAGAAGACAGAAGATCGGGTAGGCCCTTACGAACTGCATGACTTCTTCCTCTATTACATGATGCGTTACGGATTTTCGCCGAAGAAGATATATTTCATGGTACAGAAAGCATTTTCGGATTCCTACGATAAAGAAACGATCCTGAAATGGATGGAGATATTTTACAGACGGTTCTTTACCCAGCAGTTTAAGAGAAGCTGTATGCCGGACGGCGTGAAAGTGGGAAGCGTATGCCTTTCCCCACGTGGCGACTGGCGGATGCCGAGCGACGCGTCCGCGGAACTCTGGCTGAAAGAAATCGAGGAAATCCGGACAGAAGAACAAAAATAAAAATTTCTCGAACAAATTTTCGATTTTCTATTGACAACCGAACAAATGTGCGATATTATATCATCAACAGACAAACATACGTTCACACGAAAGGGGTTGTTAATATGAATCGTTTTAGAGAGGTTGTCCGGTTTTCCGTTGAGCATAGAAAAATGCTTTTTATCGCTCTTTCCATATTGATCATATTCAATATTATAATGTTTCATGGAGTCAAGGGTGAAGACAATACCAATGCTGCTACCGTAAAAGAAAAGTATTTCACCTGTATCGAGATCGAAGACGGCGATACCTTATGGGGAATCGCAGAAGAGTATGCAAGCGTTGAGTTCGAATCCTATGATACTTTTATTGATGAAGTAAAAAGCATCAATAACCTGAAAGGAGATCGCATTACTTCCGGCGGAACCCTCGTGATCCCAATTTATAAATAAGCACTCTCTTTTAATCTAAAATTCCCCTGAACGTGCTTTCCCACACGCTCAGGGGGATTTTTTTACAATAATCCATACCGAACAAGTGAATTATACAGAGACCAGCTTTCAAATGGTATGATAGCCCTATTCTTATTCCGTGCAGCGAATCCTTACAAGAAACAGCTTTCGAATCGTATGCTGGTTTCATACACCGAGGCAAGTGAATTCTTCAGCAATCAGCTTTCGGAGCGCATACCAGTGCCATTCCGGGACATATGAGCCGCTGGTTCTTAGCGAATACAAGCGAAGCGCAGTGTGAGCTTAGAACCGCTGCGTGCGAATTTAAGCGCAAGCGGTCCCAGAATGGCACTGGTATGCGTTCCGAAAGTGTCCTGCTGCTAATATTCCGAATGATAGTCCTATGGTGACATATGAGCCGCTGGTTCTCGTTGAATTACCCCTTAAAATATGTTATAATTCCTTCGTATGCAAAAAATAAATCCCGAGGTTTAAACATGGATACAAGATTCGATTTTAATAGATCAGATTTAGAAACACCGCCGGAAACAGAACCCGACAGACAGCTCTATTTTATTGACCTTTGCCGGAATTATATCCGTCGAAAAAAAGAGCAGGACGGGAAAGACTTAACGTATGCAGTCATTACCTTCGGCTGCCAGATGAACGCGCATGATTCGGAAAAATTAAGAGGAATCCTTGACCAAATCGGCTACATAGAAACAGATTCCGAAGAAGCAGATCTGGTTATCTACAATACCTGTACGGTGCGTGAAAATGCGAACCAGAAGCTGTACGGGCATTTAGGTCCTCTGAAGAAGAAAAAACAAGAAAATCCGGATATGATGATCGGCTTATGCGGTTGTATGATGCAGGAGCCGGAGGTTATCGAGAAGATCCGTACCTCTTACAGTTATGTAGATATCGTATTCGGTACGCATAATATTTATAAACTGGCGGAACTGATCTTCCGCAGATTGACCGAAGAAAAAAGCGTAATAGAAGTTCTGAAGGAAGCGGAGAAAACCGTCGAAACCCTTCCACAGAAGCGGAAGTATCCGTTTAAATCCGGTGTGAATATAATGTTCGGCTGTAATAATTTTTGCAGCTACTGTATCGTGCCGTATGTGCGGGGCAGGGAGCGGAGCCGGACGCCGGAGGATATTCTGGAAGAAATCAAAAAACTTGCGGAAGACGGCGTGAAAGAAGTTATGCTGCTGGGGCAGAATGTAAATTCCTACGGCACGAATTTTATCAGTGAAAGTGAAATAATAAACGTGCGTCCTGCGTACGGATTTCCGGAGCTTCTGGAGGACGTCTGCCGGATACCGGGGATTGAACGCGTCCGCTTTATGACGAGCCATCCGAAGGACCTTTCGGACCGGTTGATCGAGGTTATGAAAAAAGAACCAAAGATCTGTAAGCATATTCATCTTCCGGTTCAGTCCGGTTCGACCGGAATTTTAAAGAAAATGAACCGGCGGTATTCGAAAGAGCAGTACCTTTTGCTGGTGGACAAGCTGCGGCAGAAAATGCCGGATATTTCCATTACTACGGACATTATCGTCGGCTTTCCGGGTGAAACCGAAGAAGATTTTCAGGACACTTTGGACGTCGTATCAAAAGCGGCGTACGATCAGGCCTTTACATTTGTCTATTCCAAGCGGACAGGAACGCCTGCTGCTGCAATGGAAGACCAGATACCGGAAGACGTGATAAAAGACCGGTTTGACCGGCTTTTAAGCCTGATCCACGATATTTCGGCGGAACAGACAAAGCGCTTTCAAGGTATGACGAAGCCGGTTCTGGTTGAAGAAATAAACAGACAGGATAAAAACTTCGTTACCGGAAGACTGGAATATAATACGGTTGTGCATTTTCCGGGAGACGCCTCCCTGATCGGACAGATTGTGAATGTAAAGCTCTTGGAAGCCAAAGGGTTTTATTTTATAGGAGAAATGGAGTAAGAAATGGCGGAAGAAAAAATGTCACCGATGATGGTGCATTATCTGAAAGTAAAGGAAGAATATAAGGACTGTATCATTTTTTACAGAGTCGGGGATTTTTATGAAATGTTTTTTGATGATGCAGTCCGCGTTTCCAAGGAACTGGAGCTTACTCTGACGGGAAAAGAATGCGGAATGACCGAACGGGCGCCTATGTGCGGCGTTCCTTATCATGCTGCAGACGTATATATCGGACGGCTGGTAGAAAAAGGCTATCGGGTTGCTGTCTGTGAACAGGTGGAGGATCCGAAGCTTGCGAAAGGACTTGTAGAGCGTAAGATCATCCGGATCGTTACACCGGGTACGAACATGGCGGCGGAAGGTCTGGAAGATGCAAGGAATAATTACCTGATGTGCATATCTTATTCCGGCTCATTTTACGGAATCGCCGTTACAGATGTTTCCACCGGCGTATTTTTGACGACACGTATGGAAGACGGCGATAAGGTAATTGATGAGATCAATAAATTTGAGCCGCGGGAGATTATTTATCAGGAAGCTTTTGGTATGTCCGGAACGGACATTGATTATCTCTCCGAGAAACTGAAAATTACAAGATCAGCAGCGCCGGCGCATTATTTTGATTATGAAAGCTGCGTCGATACGCTCTGCCGGCAGTATCAGGTCGGCGGAATCGAAGGTCTGGGGTTAAAGGATTATGACGAATGTACCATTGCGTCCGGTGCGCTGCTGCAATATATCCATGATACGCAGATGACGGCCGCCTCCCAGATCAACGCACTCCGTCTATATTTTGTCAATGAGTATATGATTCTGGATTCTTCGACCAGAAGAAATCTGGAACTCTGTGAAACCCTGCGGGATAAGCAGAAGCGCGGTTCCCTGCTCTGGGTTCTGGATAAGACGAAGACCGCTATGGGAGCCAGAAAACTGCGTGAATTTGTGGAGCAGCCGCTTCTGGATAAGAAACAGATTGAGATGCGCCTTTCTGCCGTAGCTTCCATGAATGAAAATATCATAACCAGAGATGAGATGCGGGAATATCTGAGCGGTATCTATGATCTGGAACGGCTGATGACGAGAATTTCCATAAAAACGGCAAATCCTAGGGATCTTCTGGCATTTAAGACCTCGATCCAATATCTGCCGTATATCCGAAATCTTTTGACGGAGCTTCCGGCAGAACGGTTTACGGAGATGGAAAAAGATTTTGATACACTGGAGGACCTTTACGAACTGCTGGAAGAAGCGATCGATGAAGACGCGCCGATCACCATTAAGGAAGGCGGCATTTTTAAAGCCGGTTACAGCAGGGAGATCGACGCCTTAAAAAATGCCAAGACAGAGTGTAAGAACTGGCTTTTAGAACTGGAGACTTCGGAACGGGAAAAGACAGGGATTAAGAACCTGAAGATAAAATACAACAAAGTTTTCGGCTATTATTTTGAAGTTACCAATTCCTTTAAAAATCAAGTGCCGGATTATTTCATCCGGAAGCAGACGCTTGTAAATGCAGAGCGTTACACAACAGACCGATTGAATGAACTCTCAGGGGTGATACTGGGTGCGGAAGATAAGCTTTTCGGCTTGGAATACGAGGTTTATTCCCAGCTGCGGGACCGGCTGGGTGAAAATATCCGCCGGGTGCAGAAGACAGCCGCATATGTAGCGGAAATCGACGCGCTTGCTTCTCTTTCTTATGTAGCGGTACGGAACCAGTATGTCCGTCCGACGTTGAATGAAAACGGGATCATCCAGATTAAGGACGGCAGACACCCGGTCGTAGAGCAGATGATCGATCATGACGCTTTTGTTCCAAACGATACGTTTCTTGATTCGGTCGGGAACCGGATCTCCATTATCACGGGACCGAATATGGCAGGAAAATCCACTTATATGCGGCAGACCGCTTTGATCGTGCTTATGGCGCAGATCGGCTCCTTTGTTCCGGCTTCTTCTGCGGATATCTGCCTCTGCGACCGTATTTTTACACGTGTCGGCGCAAGCGACGACCTTGCCTCCGGACAATCCACGTTTATGGTTGAAATGAGCGAAGTTGCCAATATCCTTCGGAACGCCACGAAAAAATCGCTTCTGATATTGGATGAGATAGGAAGAGGAACCTCAACATTTGACGGGCTCAGCATTGCATGGGCTGTACTGGAATATATTGCCGATCCGAACATTCTGGGTGCAAAGACGTTGTTTGCTACTCATTACCACGAACTGACGGAAATGGAAGGGAAGATATCCTCTGTAAATAACTACTGCATTTCTATCAAAGAACAGGGAGATTCCATTATTTTCCTCCGAAAGATCATTCAGGGCGGCGCAGACAGAAGTTACGGAATACAGGTTGCAAAATTAGCCGGCGTACCGGATACGGTTATAGAGCGGGCAAAAGAGATCGCAGCTATGCTTGCAGAGCAGGATATTACCGGAAAGGTAAAGGATATTGATGTAAAGATCAGCGCTTCCACGGAAAAAACTCCGGTTTCCAAGGGAAAGAAAAAGCAGGGAAACGATATGGACGGACAGCTTTCGCTTTTCCAGACGCCTGTGGAAATGGAGATCGCCGCCGAACTGAAAGCTATGGATCTGAACAATATGACACCTCTTAAAGCAATGCTATATCTGCAGGAATTAAAGGATAGATTACAATGATACGGATTTTAGACCAATCTACAATTGATAAGATCGCAGCGGGCGAAGTCATTGAGCGCCCGTCTTCGATTGTAAAAGAACTGGTGGAAAACTCTATCGACGCCGGCGCAACGGCAGTTACCGTTGAGATTAAGGACGGCGGGATTTCCATGATCCGTGTGACCGATAACGGCGCGGGAATTGATAAAGATGAGGTAAGGACCGCTTATATGCGTCATGCCACCAGCAAACTGGAGACCGCAAAGGATCTGCAGGGAGTCGCAACTCTGGGATTCCGCGGCGAAGCGCTTTCTACGATAGCTGCCGTTTCACAGACGGAAATGGTTACAAAAACCAGAGACAGTCTGACCGGTGTAAAATACGTCATTCATGGCGGAAAAGAAGTAGAGTTTAAGGAAATCGGCGCACCGGACGGCACTACGATACTTGTGAAAAATGTCTTTTATAACACACCGGCGCGGCTGAAATTCCTGAAATCCAATATGACGGAAGGTTCCTATATCAATGATCTGATCACAAGGCTAGCACTGTCTTCTCCAACGATCAGCTTCCGTCTGATCTCCAATGGAAAAACGGTTGTTGATACAACCGGAAACGGCAAGGTAAAAGACGTTATTTATTCCATTTACGGCAGGGATATCACCAGAAACCTTCTGGAGGTTCATTCCAAGATCGGAGATATCGAAATCGAAGGTTATATCGGAAAGCCTTTTATTTCCAAAGGAAACAGGAGTTTTGAAAATTATTTTATCAATCACAGGTACATTAAAAGCAATATTGTGAACAGAGCCATCGAGGAGGGGTATAAAACCTTCGTCATGCAGCATAAATTCCCGTTTACGGCGCTTTATCTTACGCTGCCGGGAAATCTTCTGGATGTCAACGTACATCCGACCAAGATGGAATTCCGGTATCATGATGAGAAAGAGCTTTTTTCGGCGGTTCATAAGACAATTTTAGACGGTCTTAGTGAAAAAGAACTGATCCCGGAAACGTCGGAGCCGGTTCCCCACCGGAAACCGTCCGTTTCTCCGGCACACACGGAGATGAAATCGTCTGTTTCTCCAGCGCATACGGAGATGAAATCGTCTGATTCACCGGTACACACGAACATGAAACCGACAGTTTCTCCTGCACACCCGGATATGAACCCGGATATCAGAATGCAGGATACTAATAAACCGGATATCAGTAAATCAGATATTAGAAAGACGGATATTCGGAAACCGGAACAGGGAGAAAGAAAGCCGCATTCCGTGAAATCCCAGTCTGCCGGTTCTTCCTATACGATATTGGAAGCGCTGCTTCCGGAAAGCCTTAGAAGAGAATTTCGTGAGGAGGCTCCCTACGCTTCAAATGAGGATGAAAGAAAAAAGATTCAGAATCCCGATCAGACGGCTACAGATCCCGAACCAGAGAGTACAGATGCCGGGAAACAGCCTCCGGAACCAGAGGTATATGAGCAGAAATCTATCTTTCTTTCCGAACAGGCAATGAAGAAACATAGGATCATCGGACAGGTTTTCGATACCTATTGGCTGATCGAATACGGAGACGAGCTTTATATCATGGATCAGCATGCCGCTCATGAAAAAGTAAATTATGAACGGTTCTTAAAAGAATTTAAGAATAAAAAACCGGTATCCCAGCAGATATTCCCGCCGGAGATCATAAGCGTTACCGCCAGTGAGAAACTTTTAATACAGGAGAATATAGAACTTTTTCAAAAAGCAGGTTTTGAACTGGAGGATTTCGGCGGCAGCGAGTGGAAGCTGATCGCCATTCCCGTTGATCTGTACGGTCTGAAAGGACGAGAAATCTTTCAGGAGCTTACCGCAGGACTTTCAGACGGGGTTTCCGATGTTACAGAAGATATTTTTGTAAGGAAGCTTTCCACGATGGCGTGCAAGGCTGCTATAAAGGGCGGACAGGCTGTGTCTGAAAGAGAGATCGAATATCTTTTGGAACAGCTTCTTACCCTGGATAATCCTTATACCTGTCCGCATGGAAGACCAACGATCATCCGGATGTCTAAGACGGATTTAGAAAAGAAATTTAAACGGATCGTATAGAGAGTGATGGAAATGATGAATCGAAAACCGCTTGTTATCCTGACCGGTCCTACGGCAGTCGGAAAGACTGCGCTTTCCATAGAACTTGCAAAAAAAATCGACGGAGAGATCGTTTCCGCTGATTCCATGCAGGTATACCGGAATATGGATATCGGAACCGCTAAAATTAAACCAGAGGAAATGCAGGGGATTCCCCATCACCTGATCGACATTTTAGAACCGGAGGAGCCGTTTCATGTGGCGGAATTTAAAAAGCTTGCAAAAGAAGCGGTAAATGAGATCCATGCGCGTGGAAAGATTCCGATCCTTACAGGTGGGACCGGTTTTTATATTCAGGCTCTTTTGTATGATATATCTTTTGATGCGGAAGATGACGACGGTTATCGGGAATTTCTGCAGGAGATTGCAGCTAAGGAAGACGGTCCGGATGAGTTATACCGGATGCTTCAGGAAGCGGACGCCCGTTCGGCAGAGACGATTCATAAGAATAACGTAAAGCGTGTGATCCGCGCATTGGAATATCTGCATATAAACGGAGAGCCGATTTCGGTTCACAATGAGAGGGAACAAAAAAAGACGACTCCTTATCAGGCGGCTTATTTTGTCCTTACCATGGACAGAGCGGCTCTTTATGAGCGGATTGAAAAACGGATTGATGAAATGCTGGGCAGCGGTTTGATCGAGGAAGTAAAAGCGCTTAAGGAGCGGGGGCTTACTACGGAGTATGTTTCCATGCAGGGACTGGGATATAAGGAGATCTATGCCTATCTTACCGGAGAACTCTCGCTGGAAGAGGCTGTTTACCGGCTGAAGCGTGATACCAGACATTTTGCCAAAAGACAGCTCACATGGTTTCGCAGAGAACGGGATGTGATCTGGATCAACAAAGACGCTTATGATTCGGAGGCAGCGATCCTTGCGGATATGCTCGCAATTTTAAAAGAAAAGGGAATATGTTCATGGAAGACAGATTAAAAGATTACTATATGTCACTGGGAATTGATGAAAAGGTTTATGATTATTGTTCAAAAGTGGAAGAAAAGCTGCTTTCCCGATTCCGGGAAATAGACAAAACAGCGGAAAAGAACCAGATCAAGGTGATAAAAGCCATGCAGGAGGCGAGGCTTGCGGAACATCATTTATACGGCTCCACAGGATACGGATATAATGACGACGGAAGAGATGCAGTTGAGAAAATCTATGCCGCTGTCTTTCATACGGAGGATGCGCTGGTACGGCAGCAGATCATCTGCGGAACCCATGCGCTGACTGTGGCGCTTGCCGGAAACTTACGTCCCGGCGATGAAATTTTATCCGTTGCCGGAAAGGTATACGATACGCTGGAAGGCGTTATCGGCGTCCGAAAGGAAAAGGGATCGCTCGCAGAATACGGGATCACTTTTCAGCAGGTTGATCTTCGCCCCGACGGAAGCTGGGATTATGAGGGGATTCGGAATGCGATTAACGCCCATACCAAAATTATAGAGATCCAGCGTTCTAAAGGATATGACGTGCGCCCGACCTTGTCGGTTGCCATGATCGGAGATATTATAACATTTGTGAAATCTATAAAACCGGACGTTATCTGCATGGTGGATAACTGTTACGGCGAATTCGTGGAAGAACAGGAACCTTCGGACGTGGGTGCAGATCTGGTAGTCGGTTCTCTGATCAAAAATCCGGGCGGCGGTCTTGCCCCGATCGGCGGTTATATCTGCGGACGGAAGGAATATGTCGAGCAGGCGGCGTACAGGCTTACTACGCCGGGAATCGGAAAAGAAGCGGGAGCTTCTCTGGGCGTCTCCCGCCAGTTTGCCCAAGGACTTTTTCTTGCCCCGAATGTGACGGCGTCAGCGTTAAAGGGGGCGATCTTCGCCTCAAATATATATGAAGGGCTTGGTTTCAAAACCGTACCGGATGCGAAAGTAGAGCGGCATGATATCATTCAGGCTGTGGAATTTGGCAGACCGGAGCTCGTTCAGGCGTTTTGCGAGGGTATTCAGGCAGCGGCGCCGGTAGACAGTTTTGTCACGCCGGAGCCTTGGGCGATGCCGGGGTACGACAGCGAGGTTATCATGGCAGCAGGCGCCTTTATTTCCGGTTCGTCCATCGAACTGAGTGCGGACGCACCGATGAAAGAACCGTATGCGGTATATTTTCAGGGAGGCCTTACTTATCCGCACGCAAAGTTCGGAATTATGATGTCCCTACAGAAAATTGTAGAAAAAAAGCTGATTCTATGGTAGACTAATCGAAACCTGTACTATAATAAGACGATTATCAAAAGGAGGTTTTTCTGATGTCCGGAAAAATCGCAAATAAAAATGGATGGACACTGCTTATAATTATGCTCGCCGGCTGGGTATTGGGCGGCTTTCTTGGATATCTCTGCCGGGATATTTCATGGCTTTCATGGCTGAATTACGGACAGGTATTCGGTCTTTCAGAGCCTCTGGTTCTGGACCTCGGTATCATCATCCTTACATTCGGCCTTACGATATCTATCAATATCGCAAGCATAATTGGACTGATTATAAGCATTATAATTTTTAAGCTGCTGTAAGAAATAAAAAGGGTTCTTCTTTTTGCACCGAAGAGGCATGAAGGAGGAACAATATGGAAAAACTACATATCAAAGACATGGCAGAAGAGCAAAAGCCTTGTGAAAAAGCGATTTCTGAGGGCATGGAGCGTCTGAGTGACGCTGAACTTCTGGCGCTTATCTTACGCTGTGGCACCAGTGAAATGAATGTCATCCAACTGTCCCAGTACATTTTGAACAGCCATCCGGTTTATAAAGGACTGGCAGGACTGAATTATCTGTCCCTTCCGGAACTTATGAAGATAAGCGGGATCGGAAAGGTGAAGGCATGCCAGATCATGGCGATCGCCGAGGTTTCCAGACGTATGTCTATGGAGACTTTTAAATCCACGCTGGTATTCAATTCTCCACAGTCCATTGCGGATTATTTCATGGAAAGTCTGCGTTATCTGACAAAAGAACGTATTTATGCGCTTTTTCTGAATGCTTCCAATGCTCTGATCCGAAAGGAGCTTCTCACAGAGGGAACGGTCAACCGCTCCCTGATCTCGCCGCGCGAAATATTTGTGGAGGCGCTGCGGTATGATGCGGTGAGCCTTGTTCTCATCCACAATCATCCTTCCGGGAATCCAAAACCCAGCAGGGCTGATATTTCTATTTCCGCAAATATCAAAGAAATTGGCAATATGCTTGGTATTCCGCTGCTGGATCACATCATTCTTGGTGATAAGTGTTATGTCAGTCTGGTAGAAAGAGGTTTGTTATAATGAAATTTGATCGAAAAAAAGATATAAATCCGAAATATCTTTTGCTTGCATTATCTATCATCTGCCTTATTCTGCTCTTTTTATCCGTTTTTTGGGGAGAGCGTGTGCGTCCCCTTCGTGAATTTGTAGGAAAAATCATTACTCCCATGCAGGAGGGCGTCAATGATATAGGCGAATGGTTTGGAGAAAAAATGGAGATTTTCGGCGACGTAAAGGAACTGAAAAAAAAGAACGCCGAGCTTCAGGATGAATTAAATGATTATAAGCAGGAAGTGGATCGGTATCAGGCGGAGCTTCAGGAATTAGAAGAACTGCGCAGCCTTTATGAGCTGGATTCCATGTATCCGGAATATAATATGACGGCGGCAAGAGTGTTCTCTACCAATTCTTCCAGCTGGTTCAATGAATTTTACATAGATAAAGGCTTAAACGACGGTGTGTATGAGGAATGTAACGTCCTTTGCGACAACGGACTTCTGGGAATCGTAACCGAGTCTTATGACGATTATGCGAAAGTCCGTGCGATCATTGATGACCGTTCCAATATAACGGCGGAGATCACGTCCACCCGCTCCCTGTGCAATGTAGAGGGAAGCCTGAAAACCATGGCGGACGGTTATCTGCTTGTGACGGATATTGATAAAGACGCTGATATTGCGGAAGGAGATAAGGTGACTACCTCCAACGTTTCCGACCGGTATTTCTATGGGCTTACAATCGGTTATATTTCGGAGATCACCATGGATTCCAATAACCTGACGAAGACGGCAAAACTGATCCCGGCAGTGGATTTTACGGATGTGAAGGATGTTCTGATCATCACAGACAGAAAACAGGAAGTGAATTATTAAATGCGGCGTATTTTTGTGCTGACAATTTTAATACTCGTCTGCTTTGTACTGCAGACTACCGTTTTTTCATATCATGACATAACCGGCACTGCGCCGAACCTTCTGCTCATTCTCACAATGTCTTTCGGGATCATGCGCGGCAGAAAGGAAGGTATGCTGGCAGGCTTTTTCTGCGGTTTTTTATGTGACGTCTTTTTTTCTTCCCTTCTTGGTCCTTATATGCTGCTTTATATGTTTATCGGCTATATCAACGGTTTCTTCCACAGGAATTATCTGATGGAAGATGTCATGCTGCCGGTCATTATCATTTTTGTTGATGAATTTATATTTAATTTCGTGATCTACGTGGTCTGTTTCCTTCTCAGAAACCGGCTTGGTTTTTCACAGTATTTTCTTAAAACGGTCGCACCGCAGACACTTTATAGTGTTTTAATTACCGTAGTGATCTACCGGATATTTGTTTCCATAAACCGCTATTTAAAGAAGAAAGCTCAGGAATAAGCGATGAATATGATAAAAGAGTTTTTATTGTCCGTAAAGGATCTTATATGGGATTATATAAAAAGCCGGCTGTTTCCGATCACGGTGCTTATGCTGGTGCTTTTCAGCCTGCTCGTAAACCGCCTGTTCCGTCTCCAGATCGTAGAAGGAGAGGAGCATGTGGATAATTTCAATATCAAGACGATCAAAACCCTGACGGTCGACTCCGTTCGGGGAAATATCTATGACGTGAACGGGAAACTGCTTGCCTATAATGAGCTTTCCTATAATGTTACCTTTGGAAACGATAACTATCTGCCGGAACGGGCGGAAAGCCTTGGCATGACGGAAAATGAGCTGAAAAATCAGGTTGTTTATGAAACGATACAGATCCTGGAAGAAAACGGCGACGAGCTTACTGTTGATTTTCCGATCGTATACGAGAACGGAAGATATAAATTTACTGTATCCAATAATGCTTTGAATAGTTTTTTAAAGGACGTATACGCTAAAAATTCTTATGATGAGCTGACGGATGAGCAGAAAAACCAGACGGCGGAAGGCGTTGTTTCTTACCTTCGGTTTGGAAACGACAAGACAAAGAATTTTGAAATTTCTTCAAAATATTCAAACGAAGACGCCATGAAGATCCTTGCATGCCGGTATAAACTCTGGCTGAACCGTTATCAGCAGTATGTACCCGTCAATATCGCAGAAGGGATCAGTGAGAAGAGCCGAGCGGCGATCAAGGAAAATGCGGATGAACTTCTGGGAATGGATGTGGAGGTGCAGTCTGTCCGCGTCTACAATGATCCGGTTTATTTTTCCAATATAATCGGTTATATCGGACCTGTATCTCCGGAGGAACTGGAAACCCTGAACAATAACGAAGAGCTGGAAGTTCCTTATGACAGTGATGATGTGGTCGGAAAGACCGGTATTGAAAAGGTCTATGAAAATGAACTGCGTGGAACGGACGGCGAACAGGTGATGTATGTCGATAATCTTGGGAAAGTTCTGGATATCATCAGCGATACTCCGGTGAAAGCCGGAAACGATATTTATCTTACGATCGACAGCGACCTCCAGATCTACTGTTACGACATGCTGGAGCGGGAGATTGCGTCGATATTGCTTGCAAACATTACGCCGAAGGCTTCGGCGCCGGAGGATAACAAGGATAACGAAATCCCGATCACGGACGTCTATTTTGCCCTCTTTAATAATAATCAGATCCGGATGAATAAAATGACGGAGCCGGATGCAACCGAACTGGAAAAACAGGTCTACTCTAAATTCCAAAACAAGCAGCAGAATACCTTAAACCGCTTACAGGAAATACTGAAAACGGAACGGACACCGCTTTCCTCCTTAAGTAAGGAATATCAGACCTATATGGAATATATCTGCGAAATGCTCAGTAATAACGGGATTTATGATGTTTCCAAGATTGACAGGGAGAGCAGCACATTTATAAAATATACCAGCAACCAGATTTCCCTTGCAGAATTTCTGGAATATGCAATCAGTGTCGAAGCGATCGATATCCGTTCGATCGAAACGGAAGGAAACTATTTCGATTCCGATGAAATATACGGAATTTTGTGTGATTATATCTTAAATTACCTACGGACAGATTCAGAATTCGACAAGCAAATGCTGAAAGTAATGGTAAAATCAGGGGAAATTACAGGTGCTGATGTCGTAAATCTTCTATACGACCAAGGAGTGTTTGAAGAGGAAGGCGACCGGGAATACGCAGATTTTAAAAACGGTCTCTATAATTCATATGAATATATGATCCGAAAAATAACCAAACTTGAAATAACACCTGCAATGCTTGCGCTGGATCCATGTTCCGGCGCTATCGTAGTGACAGATGTGAATTCCGGAGAGGTAAGGGCGCTTGTCAGTTATCCGGGATACAACAACAACTATTTAACGAATAAAGTTGATCCGGAATATTACAATCAGCTTTTGGAAGATAAAACCAGTCCGATGTATAATATTGCATGCCGTATGCGCACGGCGCCGGGTTCTACTTTCAAGATCATCACATCCATAGCCGGAGTATCCGAGGGCGCCATCAGTGTGGATACGAAGATTACGGACAAGGGTGTATTTAAGGAAGTATATTCCCAGCCGAAATGCTGGATCTACCGATCCAGTGGAGGGTATGCAACACACGGGACGCTGGGGATCGATCAGGCGCTGAATAATTCATGCAATTATTTTTACTATGAGGTCGGTTATCGTCTGGCCCAGAAAAACAATGAGTACAGCGATTCTACCGGACTGAATGCGCTGCATAAGTACGCGGAAATGTTCGGTCTGGGAGAAAAGAGCGGCATTGAACTGGACGAATCCGAACCGCACATTTCTGATAATGACGCTGTAGCTTCCGCTATTGGACAAGGAACGCATAACTATACGCCGACGCAGCTTTCCCGGTATGTCACGACGGTGGCAAACAGCGGAACCTGTTATGACCTGAGTCTGATCAGCAAAGTTACGGACTATGAAGGAAATATACTTAGTTCCAATCAGCATGTGGTTCATTCTACGGTGACGGTCGATCAGGCGCTCTGGGACATTGTCCACAGAGGTATGCGTCTGGTGGTAAGCGACCATTTAAGAAGTACAAAGATACTCAGCGGTCTTAAAGTAAATGTGGCAGGAAAGACAGGGACCGCACAGGAAAATGAAAACAGGCCAAGCCACGCACTGTTTATCTCTTATGCACCTTACGAGAATCCGGAAGTCTCCGTAACCGTAGTTATCAGAAACGGGTATTCTTCCGGTAATGCAGCAGAGCTCGCAGGCTTTGTCTATGCTTATATGTATGACAAGGATGCGCTCGAAAATGCAACCATAGGCGGCGATACGCAGGTATCTGACTGACAGCCGGCTTCTCCGCTTTATGAACGATCCACAAGTGTCGAGGTGTAAGAATGAATAATCCTGTTATTATGAAAGGTAATAAATCAGGGATTGTTCTTGTATTAGACAGCACTGCCGATTTTAAGAAGATCATAGAAGCGCTTGACAGCCGGCTTGCGGCTGCGGCAGGCCATTATGACAGGCACATAAAAATGGCACTTACAATAGAATCGCGCAGGCTGAGCAATCCTGAGCTGGATGAAATACTGAATCTTTTTGAACGGTACGGAATCATCATCAGTGATATTATTGACAGCGATGTTCACAAAGGAACGTCAGAGCGTCTGACGGCGAAAACACCAATGGAAATGTTTTATATCGGCAACCTGAAAAGCGGACAGGTTCTCCATGCGGCAAACACGATCGTGATCGTAGGTTCCGTAATGGCAGGCGCTTCCGTCGTTTCAACAGGAAGTATTGCTGTGCTGGGAGTTCTGGCAGGAGACGCCAGGGCAGGAGCGGACGGAAGGAAAGATGTCTTTATTTCTGCGCTCCGGATGAATCCGGAGAAGCTCGGAATTGCCGATATTTTATATACCAGAGATAAAATGGAGGGTTCCCAGAACGCTGGGTATGCTTTTCCCACCATGGCATATGCGGAAGATGGTAATATGTTCATGCGGAGGATTTAGCTATGGGAGAAGTAATTGTAATAACATCCGGAAAGGGCGGCGTCGGGAAGACAACCTCTACCGCAAATATCGGTATGGGCCTTGCCAGACTGGAAAACAGGGTTCTGGTGATTGATACCGATATCGGCCTCCGGAATCTGGATGTTGTACTCGGATTGGAAAACCGGATCGTCTACAATCTGGTGGATGTCATAGAGGGAAGCTGTAAACCCAGACAGGCCATGATAAAGGACAGAAGCTGCGAGAATCTGTGGCTTATGCCATCGGCCCAGACCAGAGATAAATCAGCAGTTGCGCCGGAACAGATGAAGAAACTGGTGGAACAGCTTCGGGATGATTTTGATTACATAATTCTTGA
>CANRMC010000030.1 GCA_947631605.1 uncultured Lachnospiraceae bacterium | reverse complement strand
TACTTTTAAGTTTTCCGTTGCCCGAAATATTATTCTTTGTATGAACGCATATAAGTGTCAGCAAAAGAGCCATAATAAGTGATTTCTGCTCTTTGCCGTTAATGGACTGGCTCATTTCGGAAATAGCCTCAACAGCAACGTCGCTTGCCTTCTTCATACCCTTTCTCAGAACAATCGGATTTGCGCCTGCGGCAAGATTCTTCATACCCTCGTTGATCATTGCCTGTGCCAGAACCGTTGCGGTTGTTGTACCGTCACCGGCTACATCATTGGTCTTGGTAGCAACTTCCTTTACAACCTGTGCGCCCATATTCTCAAACGCATCCTCTAAAGTGATTTCCTTTGCGATCGTCACGCCGTCGTTTGTGATAAGCGGCGTACCAAAGGATTTATCCAGAACAACGTTTCTTCCTTTCGGTCCCAGTGTTACGCGAACGGTATCTGCCAGCTGATTTACACCATTTTCCAGTGCCTTTCTTGCCTCTGCACCATACTTAATTTCCTTTGCCATTGTTAATTCCTCCTAATTCATTCACATTCTGTCTGTTACTTTTAAAGTCCTGCCCTACACAGCTTATTCTACGACTGCAAGAATATCCGCCTGTTTTACGATCACGAATTCCTCGTCGTCAAACTTTACTTCTGTGCCGGCATATTTGGAATAGATAACCTTTTGACCGACTTTTACCTCCATCGGTACAAGCTTGCCATCTACAGTGGCTCCCGGACCGACTGCTACTACTTCTGAGTACTGCGGCTTCTCTTTGGAATTACCGGCAAGAATGATTCCGGACTTAGTCGTTTCCTCAACCTCGCTCTGTTTTAAAACTACTCTGTCACCTAACGGTAAAATCTTCATCTTAAATTCCTCCTGTTTCTAAAGTCTGTTCTTTCATGCCATATTATATTCGGCATATTGCTAATTTCTAGCACTCACTTCAAAAGAGTGCTAACACAAATACTATTGTAATCATTTTCCAGAAAAAATCAACCCCTATTTTATATTTTCTTCTTTTTCTTTTTATCCGTAAAAAAAACAGTCCTTTCCCACTATATATAATGATATTCAAAAAAACGGATTTTAGAACCGGAAATGCCGGATTTACTTGCAGAAAATGAAAATACAAATTATACTGGAGAAAATACTGAGAAAAAGAAAAAGGAGTATTCTTATGGCGGAGCAACTATTTACCATACCTGTAAACGACGCTTTTGAAGCAGACTGTGAATGTCCATTATGTAAACTAACTCACGATTTAGAAAAGAATGCTGTGGAATATACGTTAGGTCCCAGCTATATGGAGGACGACAACCGGGCAATGACAGACAAACTCTGGTTCTGTCAGAAGCATGCGCGAATCCTTTATGGCGAGAAGAACCGTCTGGGACTTGCCCTTATGATGAAGACCCACAATGATAAAACCATTGCGAACCTGAAAAATCTTGCAAAAAATAAGCCGACGCCTGCCGGTCTTTTAAAAAAGAATAAGAACCAGACGCCTGTGGGCGCATATATAAGAGAACTGGAAGACAGTTGTTTCATCTGCCAGCGCATTGAACAGCGTGTGCCGCGTTATGTAGATACCATCTTCCATCTCTGGAAGAAGGATAGTTCTTTTATCGAAAAATTCAAATCCTGCAAAGGCTTCTGTACTTATCATTACGGCATGCTCTACGACGAGGCGCCAAATAAACTTGGCAAGGGTGCTCTGGAGGAATTTATCGATACTCTGAACGAGCTTTATTTTACCAACATGGAAAGGGTAAACGGAGACGTGAGCTGGTTCATAGACAAGTTTGATTACCGGTTTAAAGACGAACCATGGAAAAACTCCAAGGACGCTCTGCCGCGGGGACTTACCAAAGCAAACCACATCATTCTTGACGAATAATCGAAAAGTAAAAACGGATGTACCGGCGGTCTGCCGGATACATCCGTTTTTTTCTCATAACTATTATATTTACTCAATCGAATCCGTCCGGTAAATGAATTTCACCTGACCGTCCATACTGCCGTCTGCGCCGGCAAACGTTTTATAATTCTTAGATACATCCAGCATTGCGCGGAATCTAACCACAAGGCTGTCCATATCTCCATTTACCGCATCCGCCAGTTTCTGAATCCCTTTTTCATTTAATTCTTTCAGCCCGTCAGAAAGCTGCATTGCACCATCCCGCAGCTTTGCAACACCGTCCTTCAAAGCAGGCGTTCCGTTTTTCAGGGTAAGGATTCCGCTGTATAATTCCGAAGCTCCTCCATACAACGCCTCGGTTCCGGCTTTCAGATCCTCGGTTCCGGCTTTCAAAGTTTTTGCACCGGAAGCAGCTTCCGCAACTCCCGACGTATATGTTGCAAGTCCCAAATAGAAACTGTTGTAACTATCCAGAGAAGTTTTGAGGGAAATGACGGATTTCGCGCCCTCTGCTGCTGCCGCCAGCTGCGCCTGTACTTCCGGAGAAGCCATAGCGTCGGAAATCGCCTTCTGCACCTGTGCATCTACATTGGAAGCAATTGTCTGTTTCATTTCATCGCTCTGCATCTGTTCATCTGTCTTTTTTGCTATCGTATCTATAATCTGCTGGGCAGCCATCTGTTCATCAATCTTCGCCTGAATCGTCTCTTGCACCTGCTGGCTCTGCATTTGCTGATCGATTGCTGAGCCAACCGCTGCCTGCGTTGCTTCATCAATCGCACCGGAAGCGACAGCCGCGTCATAATCTGCAGCATCCATCTGCAGCGTTGATTGCAGCACCTGTGCCCTCACCGTATCCCGTACAGCCTGTGTAACCTGTGCAGCCACCTGTTCTTTTACGGCTGCGGCAACCTGTGCAGTTACCTGCTCCTTCACTGCTGCCGTTACTTGTTCTTCAATATAAGAACGCTTATTTTCTACTTCGCTTTCCACTGCAGCAAGCGCCTTCTCATAAACAGCATTTTCATCCAATGACGCAATGACATTGTTTAAGACCTCTGCGTAGTTACTGATCGTAAGCGTCGGCACTTCCAGTCCAGCGTTTTTTAACTGTTCATTTGCTGTGGAAAGCAGGGTTTCAAATACCTGTTTCGCTCCACCGTTCAGATCGTCATTATTCTGAACCAGAGTATCAAGTCCTTCAGATAACTGCTTTGCACCTGATTGTAACTGGGAAGCGCCTGTATTCAAATCTCCTGCGCCGGTTTTTAACGCTTTGGCGCCGTCTGTCAACTGGTTCACACCATTTACCAGTTCGTCAGATTTTTCAAGAAGAACTTCCAGTCCGTCGTATAACTGGGAAGAACCATCCAGCAGCTGGGCCATACCGTCGGTCAATTCTCCCATGGAGGTTTTTAAATCATCTGCCGAATCAAGTTTATCAGAATCGACTTCATTAAAGATTTCATTGGTTGCAAGCGTCACCGTCGTCCCCAGTTGGAAATTCTCCGCATCACAGGAAATTTCCACATAATCCGGAATATCGAAATCTTCCTTTGTAATACCAAGGTTTTTTTCCATCCCTGGAAAAGCGATTCCCGCAATTATGGTACGGCTGCCGTCATTAACCAGCTTACCGTTTGAAACTTCTACATTCCTGCATATATCATTATCCAGTATCACGCCCGTCAGCATGGCAAATGGAACATAGATTTTTTCTTTTTTACCGTCAATCTCTACTTCTTCATACTGACAGTTTTCATAATCAAAACGGATCGTAACCCGTCCGCTCTTACCGGCAAGCTCCGATGGGGATATCGGTTCTCCATCCAGTTTATATGTCACAGTCAGGCGGACCGGAAGTTCTTTATCCGTCTCGCCCTGATAATATACGTCGTTTCCGGCTGCCTCCCAGACATAAGAATTGTCGCCGTCCATTGTATAGCTTTGCTCTCCTTTTGTGTTTTCCACATTAGAAAGATCTGTTTTATCCGTAATCGTCTGGCTGTCGGACGCATTTTTAATCCAGTCGCTGACAATAATCTTCTGTACGGAGCCATCTGCATTGGCTAATACATAAACTGTTTCATCCTTGGATATGCCGGAATCTTTTGACACAGCAATATCCGCAGATAAAGAAACAATTTGGGAAATGGATTTTTTTCCGTCCTCATCCGAAAAAGGTGCCTGATAAGAGAGTTCCGCATTTGCAGCCGTCTGCTTTCCATTACCCGCCGCTTTGCAGACTACAGGTACGACTGTGCTTATAGCAAGAACCGCGCAAAGAAATACGGCTGAAGTTTTTCTGAATGATTTTTTCATGATTGAACGACCTCCTGTTTCTTATAGTTACTTTTTACTGTTTTCATTCCAATCGTAGCGGCGCATACCGCTTTATCGCAAAGCAGAAGAAGCGCCGGAAGTATCAGAATAACTGCCAGCATACTGACAATGGCGCCTCTTGCCATCAGCATACACATGGAACTTATCATATCAATATCTGAATAAACCGCCACGCCGAAGGTTGCTGCAAAAAGTCCCGTACCCGATACAAGGATAGACGGAATCGAGGTGGATAAGGCAATACGGACTGCATCCTTTTTCCCCACATTCCGGATCCTTTCCGTCTTATACCTTGTCGTCATAAGGATTGCATAGTCAACGGTTGCTCCAAGCTGGATCGTACTAATACAGATTGGTGCGATAAATGGCAGGCTCTGTCCCAGATAATGCGGAAGTCCAAGATTTATAAAGATTGCAAGTTCAATCACGGAAATCAGAATAAACGGAAGCAGGGCGCTCTTTTCCACAATCGCAATGATCAGAAATATGGCAACAATAGATACCGCATTTACAACCTTGAAATCATGGGAAGTGGTATCGATCATATCTTTCGTACATGGCGCTTCTCCGATCAACATTCCGTTCGGATCATATTTTTTGAGGATCGCATTTAATTCATCAATCTGCGCTCCTACCTCATCGCTTGCCACCTTATATTCCGAATTGATCAGCAGCAGCTCCCATTTATCACTTTTCAGAATACTGATCAAGGAATCCGGCAGCATGTCTTCCGGTATACTGGAACCAAGAATGCTTTCCAGTCCAAGGACATATTTTACGCCGTCTACCTGTTCCATTTCGTCTGTCATGGAACGGACTGTCTTCGGAGCGAGATCCGCATTGATCAGCAGCATATGAGTAGAAGCAATATCAAATTCATCGGAAAGTTTTGCATTTGCAATCGCATATTCCATATCGTCCGGCAGGCATTTCCCCAGATCAAAATACACTTCATCATTGGTCTTGCTATATCCGAAATAAGCAGGCGGAATCAGCAGCAGAAATATAATAAGAAATACAGGATATATCTTCACGATTCCTTTTGAAAATCCATGCATATCCGGAATCAGGGATTTATGCTGCGCCTTCTGCAAAGGTTTATCAAAAATAAGAATCAAGGACGGAAGCACTGTCACGCAGCCGATAACTCCAAGTACAACACCTTTTGCCATTACAATTCCAAGGTCACGCCCCATGGTAAAGGTCATAAAGCATAGGGCGATAAAACCTGCAACTGTTGTAATGGAGCTTCCCACAATGGAAACCAGAGTTTCCCGGATAGCAGCCGCCATAGCCTCTTTGCTGTCATCATATTTCGTACGCTGTTCGTTGTAACTGTGCCATAGAAAAATAGAATAATCCATGGTGACGGCAAGCTGGAGGACTGCCGAAAGCGCTTTTGTAATATAAGATATTTCTCCTAAGAAAAAATTTGTTCCGAGGTTGGTAAGGATCATCATACCGATACTTGCAAGAAATACAAACGGAATGAGCCAGTTATCGAGAAAAAGAATCATGGCAAGGCATGCGAGAATAACCGCAATCCCGACATAGATCGGTTCCTCTTTCTCACACAGATCTTTGAGGTCCGTCACCAATGCCGACATACCGGAAACAAAACACTGTTTACCAGCTATATGGTGGATTTCCCGAATTGCTTCCATGGTAAGATCCGACGATGTCGAAGTATCAAAAAATACTGCCATCATCGTAGCGTTTTCTGTATTAAACTCGTCGTAAATATCATCCGGCAGGATTTCCATAGGAATGGAAGCATCTGCGATGGAATCATACCAGAGAACAGTTTCGACATGGTCCACCTGCTCTATTTTTTTCTTTAATTCCGACACATCCGGAACAGACATATCTTCCAAAATAACAAATGAAAACGCTCCTTTTCCAAAGTCTTCCAGAAGTTCATTCTGCCCCCTGACTGTTTCCATATCTTCGGGCAGATAATTCAGCATATCATAGTTAATTCTTGTGGCTATCATACCGATGACCGACGGTATCAGAAGAAGCAGAGCAATGATTAGAATCGGCACATGATATTTGACAACCCCTTTTGAGAATCGCATGATATATCCACGTCCTTTCCATTTTTATTCTCATATTAGAATATCTTTCGTTCATTTTCCTGTATACAGACAAATAACGCCAAATGCCTGATTTTCAGACACCTGACGTTATTTGTCTATTTTTCGGACAAGGGATGTTTTCCTTACATTAATTTTCTTCACAACTGGAAATCATCTCTTCTATCATTCCCTTTTTCAATTCACAGATACGGGCAAACGTACTCCGGATATCCTCCGTCATACCGCTTCTCAGCCAGCCGGATATGATACCAAACCCCAAGCTTGTTAAATATTTCTTGATGATCGTAAGATCGCTTTCATTCACCCTGCGCCGGCTTGAAATCGTAGTAATATAGGAATCAATAACATGGTCGCAGACCTTCCACAGATATTGTTCATAAATTTCACGATTTGCTGAGTGGTAAATATGCAGGACAACCCTTTTTTTAGAAAGCGCATAATCAATAAAGGCCTCCAGACAATCCTCAAAATTCTCTACAGCAGGATAAGACCGGATGATTGCTTCCGCATCTTCCATTACGATATCTTCAATGAGCCTTGGCAGGTCCTGAAAATAATAATAAAACGTATTCCTGTTAATCCCGCAGTCTTCTACAATATCCTTTACTGTTATCTGGGACAAAGGACGTTCATCCAATAATTTTAAACATGAATCTTTGATCGCCTGCTTCGTAAATTGAGCCATATCTTTTCACCTTATAATTCCTGAACTCTGCCCGGAATTCGTCTTTCTTCTGCCGCTTTCATCCTGCCGTTAAATTCTTCCATGATCTGAGCCGATGGAATTACATTGTCGCGGATATTATAAGTTCTTATGAAATTCCGGTAATGGATCAGTTTTCCTTCATATACCTGCTCCGGTTTTTTCCATGTCCGGAAATCTTCCGGCTCACAAAGTCCCGGCTTCTTCATAAACATTTTAACGCCGCTGGACTGGAGGATCTTATAAACAAACTGGGAACAGAAATAATTGTACTCTCTTTCTACGGCCTTGTGGCACATACAGCCTACGATTCCAAGATAGTTGTAATGATATTTTTCCTTATTATCCTTAAACTGCTGCAATTCATGCAGAAGCTTCTGATACTGTTCCTCAGTGATCCGGAGACGCTGCACCAGACATTTTGTACCTACGTCCCTTCCAAATACTCCCTTTGTGATATCCTCCTCAATGAAGCCGCAGCGGAACGGATTGTGCAGTTTCTTTCTGGCAAAACTGTACATTTCGTTCAGATTGATATCCAATGCTAAAGATGTATGTACATATGGAGTTTTTGTCCAGAGCTTGATCACTCTGGACGGTATGGTTGCAGTTTTGGTAAGAACGATGTATACGCACCGGTCTTTCTTTTTATTTTCTTTTTTGTTTTCTCTTTTGTTTTCTCTTTTGCTGCCTTTTTTTCCAAAAAACTCGATACTGATAGTAACCCCTCCCCTTAAACCGGTTTATAAGAACTCTTGAGCGAAACGATTCTGTTAAATACCGGTCTTTCTTCGGTAGAATCTTTAGAATCTACACAGAAATATCCATGACGGATGAACTGAAAGGCTTCGCCCTTCTTTGCGCCTTCAAACGCGTGCTCTAATTTGCAGTGCTTTAAAACAGTCAGAGAATTCGGATTCAGATTCAGCGTTCCGTCTTCGTTCAGTTTCCCCTTCTCTTCATCAACGATATTCTCATAAAGCCTTACTTCACAGTCAACTGCATCTTTTGCGTTTACCCAGTGGATCGTACCTTTTACCTTCCGTCCCTCAAATCCGGAACCACTCCTTGTCTCCGGATCATAGGTACAGTGGATCTCCGTTACATTTCCGTCCGCATCTTTCTTGAAATCCACGCATTTTACAAAGTAAGCGCCCTTCAGCCTAACTTCATTACCCGGAAACAGACGGAAATACTTCTTCGGCGGTATCTCCATAAAATCTTCTCTGTCAATATATAATTCTCTGGAAAATGATACCTTGCGGCTTCCCATTTCTTCATTTTCCTGATTGTTCTCTATATCAAAATATTCAACCTGATCTTCCGGATAATTATCGATGATGAGCCGGATTGGATCAAGAACTGCCATCATACGCTTCGCGGAAGGCTTTAAATCCTCGCGGATACAGTATTCCAGCATCGCATAGTCCACAGAACTCTGACTCTTGGAAACTCCCACCAGATCCATAAACCGTTTGATGGAAGATGGGGTAAATCCCCGCCGTCGAAGCGCGCTCAGAGTAACAAGACGCGGATCGTCCCATCCGTCTACAATGCCGTCATCCACGAGTTTCTTGATATAACGCTTACCGGTTACCACATTTGTAAGATACAGCTTCGCAAATTCTATCTGCTTCGGCGGATGCGGATATTCCAGCTCCCGTACCACCCAGTCATACAACGGTCTATGGTCCTCAAATTCCAGTGTGCAGATGGAATGTGTTACGCCCTCGATAGCGTCCTCGATCGGATGCGCAAAATCATACATCGGATAAATGCACCACTTATCTCCCGTATTATGATGTGTCATTCTTGCCACGCGGTAAAGGATCGGATCCCGCATATTGATATTCGGAGAAGCCATGTCGATCTTCGCACGAAGCACCTTTGCGCCGTCCTCAAATTCTCCGTTCTTCATCGCAGTAAAAAGCGCCAGATTTTCCTCTACGCTCCGGTCCCTGTACGGACTGTTCTTTCCCGGTTCTGTCAGAGTTCCCCGATACTCACGGATCTCCTCCGGCGTAAGGTCGCAGACATAAGCCTTGCCCTTTTTTATCAGCTTAACAGCCGCCTCATACATCGCGTCAAAATAATTCGACGCAAAATAAACTTCATCTTTAAAATCCGCGCCCAGCCAGCGCACATCATCTTCAATCGATTGTACGAATTCTGTTTTTTCTTTGGTTGGATTCGTATCGTCAAAACGGAAATTGAACCGCCCGCCATACTCCTGTGCCAGTCCATAGTTTAAAAGAATGGATTTTGCATGTCCGATATGCAGATATCCGTTTGGCTCCGGTGGAAATCTGGTGACAATTTTATCATAGGTTCCTTCTGCAAGATCTTTCTCTATAATTTGTTCGATAAAATTCTTGGATACCGTCTCATCCGCCATGACAAATCCTCCTGAAATATGCTTCAAATTGTTGTATTATATTAACACCATTTTCAAACAACGTCAATTGAAAATCCCTGTTTTACGGCTTATTCCTCATCTTCATCCGCATGGGCTGTCGGGACCTCGATCTTCGGTCCGTTCGGTTCTTCCTTTGCAGCGTCATTTCCTTCTACCACATCAAAGGCAGAGTCAATACCGTAAGGTCTTTCCTTCATTGCTTCTTCCAGAGGATCCTTCTTTTCGTCTTCCTCATACATCGGAACCGTTTCTTCGGAATTATCCGCATCCTCTAAGATAATTCCTTTGTCACTTTCATCATTATCATCCTCAGAATCTATGTTATCAGCCTGTATATCGGATCCTTCCTTTTCTTTTTCCGTAAGTTCCGTTTCGGATTCCGGATCCGGCTTAGCAATCTCTATATTTTCTTCTTTCTTCTCTTCAACGGATTCTTCTTTACGGATTTCTGGATCAGCTTCCATGTTCAGAGAAATATCTTCGCTGTCTTCCTCATCTTCGTCCTCGTCTCCCTCGAGTTCATACCTTAAATGACTGTTTTTCACAACGAGAATGATTACTACCACGCACATGATGATAAAGAGTATGGTTGCAACGATCAGCATCGTGGTTATATTCCGCTTGGAAAAGAATCCCTCGTCCTTCGGCTCGTCTTCCGTCGGGAAAAGCGGCGTAGTATCCGTTTTAGTCGCTTCATCCGGCGTCGCTTCATCAATTGCAGGATGATGAACGGAATCTACATACCGTAAGAAACTCTGTTCCTTAGAATCATAGAAATAAAGTCCGGCGTCTTCTTCAATATTCATGGCGTATACCAGATAAATTCCGGTTGAAGCGTCCATCGTATATGCGTTTGCAGTACCGGTGCCTAAACTGATAGTCGTCTTCTCGTATCCCTCCGGAATTTCCACATTCTCCGGCACATCCATTAAAACATAACGGACAAATGCCGCCGAATATTCCACATACGGGGTAAAGCTTTCATCCTCCGGGTTGAAAATATACCAGCCCATATTTCCGTCCGGATCGGACAGGCATACGATCACTAGCAGATCATTCGGAGCATCAAACGCCTGAATTTCCCATTCCTTATAAGACACGATCTTTTCAATATATCCTTCCGGAATTTCCGGGAGCATATCACCTTTTACAAATGTATATTTTTCGCCGTTTATTTCGGTTTCCGGTTCGCCCAGTGCTTCGCCGCAGATAACATTGATCCGATATACCTTTACGGCGCCGTTTTCCGCCGTTACCGTAACACGGACGGAATTCTCTCCCGGTTTCAGGCAGTTTGCGCCGGATACGCTGGTAGAAGCTTTCTCATCTTCCGCTGCCGCGCTTACGACAATACTTGTGGCATCTTTATCTAACTGCACCTGATAGCTGGTAGTTCCTGCCGAAAATGCCGGTGATAAGGTTCCCGGTGAGACAACCAGACTCTTTAGATTGCAGTTTGAGGATAAACCGTTATCTTCTGTTGTTTCGGTATTTTCATTGCTCGGATCATCCGGATCCTGATTTCCGGATGGTTTCTCCGTTGTTTTTTCTTCCGTGGAAGGTTCCGGGGACGCAACCGTAACACTTACTCCTGCGTGAGAAATGGATAACTGATTCAGATTTATATCATAGGCTTCACTTCCGCTGGTAGAAATACTTGCATTTCCGTTTGCGATCGCCGTAAAGGACAGGCTGACGCTTCCGGCGCCCGTGCCGCTTAACGTCAGGGTTCCGCCGCCTCCTCCTACCTGCGCGCTTCCGCTTCCGGAATTATACTGCAATATGGATGAACTGTAAGACACATAAATCGTATAAGCAGAGATATCCGAACCGCTGATAGATACCGTGGCTGTCAGATTTTGTCCCTTAGTCAGTTTCGATGATGAAAGCGCAATGGTTACAGAAACGCCTGCCGCCTGTGTCTCAAAATTCCAGATTCCCATGCATAGGATCAGTACCGCTATGCAGGAAACAATTCGCTTGCCAATCTGTTTCATGTTATCCTCCTGTGTATGTCTTTTATTGAATCAATTCAATCCCTACGATATGCCGCTGTATCTTTACAATATCAATGGCAGTTATCTTTCCGTCATTATTCAGATCTCCTGCAGAAAGCAGTTCCTCATTCAGAGAATCAAGTCCGACTATGATCCGCTGGAGTTTTACAATATCGATCGCTGATATATTGCCGTCTTTGTTTAAATCTCCACGCTTCACTGTAGAACCTGTGCCGCCGGTATTTCCCGTTCCTGTACTTCCGGTATTTCCGGCGTCTCCCTGTCTTACGATCGTAAGCGTGTATGTCTTTCCATTTCCGTTCTGTGCCGTTACCGTAATCTTAACCGTATTGGTTCCTTTGTTCAGGTTTATGCTGCCGGTTCCGGAAATCTTAGCATTTGCATTTACGGGTGCGGCGGTTATGGAAACCTGTCCCACATTTTCCGGTACGATCAGGGAATACTCCGTCGTTCCGTTTACGGCAAAGGACGGCGTCAGGCTGTATCCGGAAACGGAAAGCGACTTCAGCCAGTTATTCGGATTTCCGGAATCCGCCGGTTTCGAAACCGCCGCAGCCGGCATATTCGTATAAACCGGAATCTTGAATAACATGGTGGAATCGATAATTCCGTTTGCCACATAAGCTTTATACATGGAATTAGCCTCAGTTGCCGCTACCTGCACATTCGTCATGTACTGATGGGAAAAAAGGCTGCTTTTATTGGTAACATTAAATTTCTGCGTATAGATCGTATCCTGTCCTTTATTGATATAGGATTCACCCAGATACTGCGCGCCGCCGCTTATGGATTTTGCCACAGTATTCCAAGGTCTTCCGTAAGAACCGGAAGTCGCCGCAAATTTCAAACCGTTTGTCACGGCATTTCCGGAAGCCGAATCAAAAGCGCCGATATTAAAGTAATTAAAGATTCCCGGATACGTACTGCTGTTTCCCAGTGCGGCAGTACCGGCTATATTTCCCATCTCCTGCTTCATACGGGAAGCCAGATGATACGGACTCACCTTATATTTTGCCGCCGCCTCCATAATGAGTTCGGAATACTTCTTTGTCTCACCGGAAGGAACGGCGTTATACATAAAGCTGCCCTTCAGGATCGCTTCAACGCCCTGAATATTCTGAATCCCTTCCTGATAAGACAGGGATTCAAAGGTAAATATATAATTCTGATAGAGATAGGTTCTCGGATCCAGATAATACTCCACGATTCCCTGAGAAGCCGCAAACCACGCTTTTCCGTCATACGGGCTCCACGTATCTGTCGCCCAGTTATAACCGACTACGGTCGCGCGCCAGTTGTAATGCGGCGCACTGCTGGTACAGTTGATAAGATTCTTGATCTGTCCGGATTTGTTCCGCTCATTTTCGATCAGAGTATTCCAGTCAATTCCGGTATGTACGGCTGTAAATTCCCAGTTCGGATGCAGCTTATGCAGTTCCCGAAGATACGGTTTGTAGCTGTCCGGAAAATTCTGAGCCGAAAGCTTCGCTTCAAAATCCGTATCATCTGACGGCGGCGTTACAGGCGTTCCTGTTTCACCGGAAGGAGCTTCGTCTATTACAATATAGCTGGAAGAAATATATCCAGTGATCCCTATGCCGTTATATGAAAATGATACTTTATACCATGCGGAATTGGTGCGGTCCAGAATCGTGAGCGGATGACCGCCATTCAGATATATGATATTTCCTGCCGCATCTTTTAAGACGTTTCCTCCCGCAGCGTCCCTCACACGAAGCTGAGTCGTGCCTTCTTTGACATGACCGGTCAGATTCTCCGCGTAAGAATCGGAAGCATGCTCCGGAATCGTTCCAAAAGATGTCAGAAATGCAAGAAAGAGAATTAATATAACGGATACCGTTCGATTTAACATATGTGTCTTCAACTTCTTACTCCTTATATGTAACTCCTATTTCATGATAATAATGAAAAAAAAGATTATCATATGCAGTATACGGCAGTTTTGTCAAAAAACCGACAAAAACACACATACTTATTTGAAGTATATCACACTATGGAAAAGATTACAAAGAAAAATATTGACAAACGAGAAATTATTGATTATGATAGCTAAGGATTTGATTGCTGCTATAGCTCAGTCGGTAGAGCGTCGCATTGGTAGTGCGGAGGTCATGGGTCCGATTCCCATTAGCAGCTCTTTTTTTATGCTTTTTATGCGGGAGAAGCGAGTTTTTTCCGTATCCTCGTAAGGGCATTATTCACAGACTTTTCTGTTTTTCCTACTGCCTCGGCAATATCCGCATAGGATAGTCCGGTCAGATAGTATTTGAGCACTTCTTTTTCGAAGCTGCTCAATTTCTTTTCGATCCGGGCATACATCTCCCGTTTTTTTTCTTCTTCCAGAACCAGTTCTTCCGGATTGCGTTCCTGTCTGGTTTCAATGATGTCGGAAAGAGAAAGTTCATTTTCCTCATCTTCGCCGGAAACATATAAAGAGACAGATGTATTGAGAGGCATATGTTTCTTACGGTTGGATGCCGTTATTGCGGATTTTATCTGATTCCGGACACAGATTGTGGCAAACGTATGAAAGGAAGCCGTTCCGTCGGTATCATAATCCCGGATTGCCTTAAAAAGCCCCAGCATTCCTTCCTGTGCAAGATCCTCCGTCTCTGCTCCTACAAGATACAGAAAACGGATTTCTTTCTTTACCATCGGAGTATATTTTTTCAGCAGATATTCCTCCGCGTCACGATCACCGGACCGCGCCATACTTATCAGTTCTTCATCCTTTTTATCAGAAAAACGGTTGCCCATTTCATTTACACCTCTCTGACTGCGATCATGCATATATCATACATGCATAACGTATATTCATACATTCACCACGTATATCTCCTGCATGTTTCATGCATCACGCCTTTAACATTCTCTGCCTTACGATTTCATAGGCAAGCACGCCGGCGGCAACCGACGCATTGAGGGAATCAATGTTCCCCTTCATCGGAATGGAAACGACATAATCGCATTTTTCTTTTACAAGGCGGCTGACGCCGGAACCTTCATTTCCGATCACAAGCCCGATCGGTCCCGTCAGGTCGCAGTTATACATGGTTTCCCCCTCCATATCGGCGCAGGCAAACCATAATCCGCGTTCTTTTAATTCTTCAATGGTCTTGGAAATATTGGTAACCTTGGCAACCGGCGTATAATGCACGGCTCCGGCAGACGCTTTTACGGAAGCTGCCGTAAGACCTACCGCCCGCCGCTTCGGTATGATGACTCCATGAGCGCCGCAGAGATTTGCGGTTCTTATAATGGCTCCCAGATTGTGCGGATCCTCGATCTCGTCCAGAATAAAGATAAACGGGGGTTCTCCCTTTTCCTCAGCCAGTGCGAAAATATCCTCGATATCCGCATATTCATAGGCTGCGCTTATAGCGATCACTCCCTGACATTTTCCGGTTTTTGACATCTGATCGATCTTCGCTTTCGGAATAAAATCAACCAGCGTTCCTTTTTCTTTTGCTTTCCGGATTATGGAAGCAAGCGACGAATCCCTGATATCCTCCTGCACATACAGCTTATCGATCGTCTTTCCTGCGCGATAAGCCTCCATGACTGCATTTCTGCCCTCAATATAGCGGGAATCTTCCGTTTCCTCCCGTCCGTTTCCGGCAAAAGCAGCCGGCGCATAGTTTTCATCCGGACAAAGTTCCGTCATATCATTTTTCATGCGTTCGCTTTTTCCCCGTTTCAAATAACCCTCATTATACATTTCCTGTTACTCCATAAGACCTTCATCTTTTAAAATTGTTACTGCATGTTCCATGATTTCATTCAGTCTTTCCTGATTGCCACTGAGATAGAGATACCCCAGCATTGCTTCAAAACCGGTGGCTTTCCGGTACTCGCCTACGGAAGCGTTTTTCGCTTTGGTATGAGTTGTGGCATTCCTGCCCCGTTTATAGATCGCAAGCTCCTCTTCGGAAAGGAAACCGCTCTCTATAAAGCGTTCCGTAAGCATTGCCTGTGTGCCGGCTCGCACGATCGCCGATACTTTTTTATGATATTTCTGTACCTGCATATTGGCACGAAATACAATACGGCTTTTTATCATAAGGTCAAAGACGCTGTCTCCGATATAGGCAAGCGCAAGCGGCGAGTAAGAAACGGGCGTCCGCTCCATGGAACCGCTTGCTTTATGAATCATATCTTCCGTTAAAAGCGCCTGTTTTATGCTCTCTTCCATCTTACCCCTTCTCTGGTATCCTCTAAAAGGATTCCCTTTTCCTGAAGCAGATTCCGGATCTCATCCGCGCGGGCAAAATCCTTGTTCTTTCTTGCAGCCTGACGTTCTTCGATCAGCGCCTCGATATCGGAATCCAGAAGTTCTTCTTTTACTGTAATTTCGATTCCAAGCACTTGGTTCAAAGTTTCCAGACATTCATAGTAATTCTTTGCAAATGCGCCGGAAGACTGCTCCGTCACATTGGTATTTGCGCTTTTTACCAGTTCAAAAATAACGGAGATCGCATCCGCCGTGTTAAGGTCGTCATCCATCGCCTGATTGAACCGCTCTTTATATTCCTCCAGAACTTTTAAAGCCGCTTCTTCTTCGGAAGTAAGCGGAGAATCACCGTTCTTCTCCGAAATCTCAAGCAGGCGGGAAGCCGCATTCCGGATCCTTTCAAGTCCGTTTTTCGAAGCCTCTACCAGATCCGCCGAAAAATTCAGCGGAGAACGGTAATGCGCGCTCAACATAAAGAACCGGATCACCTGCAAGTCATATTTCTCGCTGATCTCGCGGACAGTAAAGAAATTCCCAAGGGATTTTGACATTTTTTCATTGTTTATCTTCAGGAAACCGTTATGCATCCAATATCTGGCAAATTCTTTATCGTTTGCCGCTTCGCTCTGGGCGATTTCATTTTCGTGGTGCGGAAAGATCAAATCCTCGCCGCCGGCATGAATATCAATAATATCCCCGATATATTTCTTGCTCATAACCGAACATTCCAAATGCCAGCCCGGTCTTCCTTCTCCCCATGGAGACTCCCAGAACGGTTCTCCCTCCTTCTTTGGTTTCCAGAGAACAAAGTCCAGAGGATCTTCTTTTTCTTCCTCGCCGGATACCAGAAGCTCCCGGTTTCCGCTACGGAGATCGTCGATATTCTTTTTGGAAAGCTTTCCATATTCCGAAAAACTTCTGGTTCTGAAATATACCGTACCGTTTACCTCATACGCATGACCTTTTTCGATCAGGGTTTTTATCATTTCTATCATATCCGGAATTTCTTCCGTAGCCTTCGGGTGTACGGTGGCAGGACGTACATTCAGTCCTTCCATATCCTTCTTACATTCCTCGATGTACCGCTCGGATATCACCTTGGAATCCACGCCCTCTTCGTTGGCGCGGCGGATGATCTTATCGTCAACGTCCGTAAAGTTGGAAACATAATTCACCTCATAGCCGCGGTATTCCAGATACCTGCGCAGGGTGTCAAAAACGATCATCGGGCGGGCGTTACCGATATGGATATAATCATATACGGTCGGTCCGCATACATAGATTCCTACTTTCCCTTCACGGATTGGCTGAAACTCGTCTTTCCTTCTTGTCAGTGTATTATAAACCTTCATACTGTCTGCCTTTCTTTTTATCTCATTTATTTTTCTATCCTATCGGCCAACTGCTGAATCGCTTCTTTCAGCGCTTCATTTTCCTTCTTCAGGGTTTCAATATCATTCAATACAGGATCCGGCAGATGGATTTGATCCAGATCCATTCTCGGAATTTTCACGTCATCCTGCTTCACAACTCTTCCCGGAACGCCGACTACTGTGGAGTTCGGCGGAACCTCCGAAAGAACGACGGAACCGGCTCCGATTTTGGAATTTGCTCCTACCGTAAAGGAACCGATCACCTTTGCACCCACGCTCACCATGACGTTATCCTCCAGGGTCGGGTGTCGCTTTCCCTGCTCCTTTCCGGTACCGCCCAGCGTAACGCCCTGATAAAGGGTTACGTTATCGCCGATCACGGTCGTTTCTCCGATCACCACTCCATGTCCGTGGTCGATAAAAAATCCGTCCCCGATCACAGCGCCCGGATGTATCTCAATACCGGTCTTTCTTGCCGCCCGCTGGGAAATCCTCCTCGCCCGGAAATACTGTCCCTTCAGATAGCGCTTATGCGCTTTCCGATAATAATATACCGCCCAGAAGCTGGGATATAAAAATACTTCAATATTACGTTTTATGGCAGGATCCCGTTCACGGATAACCTTCACCTGCTCTTTATAGAACTTCATAAAAGACATTTGTAAAACCACCTGTACTTTTATTATAATCTTATGCTTCTCTTATATCTTGTTGACTGCCATACAGGAAGACAAACTCATACAAAGTAAAGATAAATGAAAGATGTAGGATTGTCAATATTTTTAGCCAAAAAAGACTGCCACGCCGGGAAATTCCCATGTGGCAGTCTGCATACGCCCCGATTTATTTTGCTATCATTTCCAGAATCTCATTGCTTCTTGCAACGAACTTGGTAAGCGCTTCGGCGGACAGCGGCTCGTTGGCAAGCTCCGCCAGATCATACAACTGACAGCAGATCTTCTCTGTCACTTCGGCTTCCGGATTCTCCATGACATACTGTACCAGCTTGTTGTTGGCGTTTAAAACAAGGATCTTGGAATCTGCGCCATAATCCATAGCGCCCATTCCCGCCATGCTGTACATTTTCATCATTTCCGCCATACGTCTTGCGTCCTCGGACTGTGTCATCATAGAGGAAATGGAAGCGTCCTTTAAGCTCTGTACCTGAACGGTAAGTTTCTCCACGCCGAGAGCCTTCTTAAAGATTTCCGTCAGCTTATCCGTATATTCCTTTGCGGTTTCTTCCGACAGGGATTCTCCGACGAAATTATCGTTTACATCCGTATCGATCCGCAGGAACTTTACTTTATCATCCTTTGCTTCCAGACTCGTGATATAAGGACTGTCGATATTATGGGTGAGATAAACGGCGTCCATTCCCTCTGCCTTAAACATATTGATGTACTGTGCCTGCGCCTGTTCATCCGTAACATAATAAACCTTGCCTTCGTATTTTTCCTTGCCTGCTTCCAGATAATCCGGCAGCGTGATATATTTTCCTTCCAGATTCTTGAACAGCATATAATCGGTCATCTTCTCGTTGAACTTCGAATCTTTCAGACAGCCGAATTTAATGAACGGACTTAAATCGTCCCAGTAACCTTCGTATTTCTCTCGCTCTGTCTTAAACATGCCAATCAGTTTATCAGCGACCTTCTTCGTGATATAGTCGGAGATTTTGTTGACAAATCCATCGTTCTGCAATGCGCTTCGGGATACGTTGAGCGGAAGGTCCGGACAGTCGATCACGCCCTTCAGAGTAAGCAAAAATTCCGGAATGACCTCCTTGATATTATCTGCGACAAACACCTGATTGTTGTAAAGTTTTACCTTTCCCTCCAACTGGTCGTAATTGGTATTGATCTTCGGGAAGTAAAGAATACCCTTTAAATTAAACGGATAATCCATATTAAGGTGGATCCAGAATAACGGTTCCTTGAAATCTAAGAATACCTTCCGGTAGAACTCCCGATATTCTTCCTCCTCACAATCTCCCGGCGTCTTCATCCAGAGCGGATGCGTATCGTTTAACGGCTTCGGCGCTTTCTTTTCTTTCTCTGCTTCCTTATCCTCGTCCTTTGCCTCGGCTTTTTCATCTGATGGAGCGTCCCCCATCAGCTCGTCTTCCTCATCGACCTCAACCTCGACCTCATCTTCGGTTTCCTTTGCCTCATCCTCATTTACGAAATAAATCTCATACGGCATAAATGAGCAGTATTTTTCGATAACTTCCTTTACCCTGTATTCATTGCAGAATTCATAACTGTCATCACTGAGGCTCAGTGTGATCCTGGTACCGCGCTGGTCATAATTTCCTTCGCCCATTTCATAGTCCGTACCGCCGTCACATTCCCAGTATACCGGCTTTGCACCTTCCTGATAGGAAAGAGATTCGATCGTTACCTTGTCCGCAACCATGAACGCCGAATAAAATCCCAGACCGAAATGTCCGATGATCTGCTCTTCGTTTGCCTTATCCTTATACTTGTCAAGAAAATCCGTCGCACCGGAGAACGCAATCTGATTGATATACTTATCCACTTCCTCTAACGTCATACCGATTCCGTTATCCACGAAAGTAAGCGTTTTTTCCTTTGGACTTGCATATACCGTCATCTTGAATGTTTCATCCTCCGGGAGATCAACTTCGCCCATCACGGAAAGTTTCTTTAACTTTGTGATCGCGTCGCATCCATTGGAGATCAGTTCCCGTACGAAAATATCGTGGTCCGAATACAGCCACTTCTTGATGATCGGGAAAATATTTTCACTGTTGATCGTTAAACTGCCTTTTTCTGTTGCCATTTTTCCTCATCCTTCTTTACTAAAAATCTTTTTGCCGGCGACTGCTTCACCGGCTTCATAAATAGAATAATATCCCCCTTATCTCAAAATGTCAAGAAAAAATTAGCACTCATTTTAAACGAGTGCTAATAACTATGAAATATTCATGGTTTTGAAAAAATCCTTGATATAATTTTCCCACGCATATTCGAGCGTTTTATCCATGGTAAAGATTTTAAGAGACGTTCCGGTAGTGGCTGCAAGCGATCCCCGTTCATAATAAATATTCAGATTCAGGGAAACGACTTCGCTGTTTTGTATGGATAGATGTTCTTTCTCAAGAAGTTCTTCCACAGTTTCTTCATCCGCCACCAGATTGATCTTAAACGAAACCGGAAGTTTATTTCCCCGGATCGCCTGATAAAAAATTCCTTTTATATCCTTCCACGCGGCGTATTTCTGATCTTCCATTTCTTCTTCCTGATCAAAAAACTCGCGGTTCAGGCTGCCGTCGATCCGAAGCGTACAAAAACCTTTTACCTCGGCTTCATACAAGCGGAATCTGCCCCATGCCTCATGGGAAAGAAGCTGATTTACAAAATCCTTGATATTTTCAATCTGCATCACAAACATAGCATCACCTACCGGTTTAAATAAAGAACCAATACCGTATAATCCCCGCTTCCCTCCTGTGAATACTGAAGGGAATTGATTCCGTTTATCTGAAACAGGAAATTCAGATCATAGGTATTCGGATCATAATCCTGAATGGCACACTCGATCATTGCATGCGGGTCATAAGAAGCTTCTGCGGATATTGCGTTGGTAAAGGA
This sequence comes from uncultured Lachnospiraceae bacterium, assembly GCA_947631605.1. GTDB lineage: Bacteria > Bacillota > Clostridia > Lachnospirales > Lachnospiraceae > CANRMC01. The sequence continues at coordinate 1,415 of CANRMC010000030.1, read as the reverse complement.
CTGGTAATCCGAGAAACTGGTATGATTCTGATTGTAATAATTCGCTATCATGCTGTCACAGGTTCTATAATTCTCCCTGTCCCATGAATGACGCTCTGCCATAACTTCATCATCTACATTAAGAAATGTATGGAGTATCACATTTTTATTGATCGGATCATCCCACGTTGCGTCCAGATGATACCACTCGCCGTCGATCTCCACCAGATTCCATGCATGAAGTTCATCATCCGCACGTCCGTTTATGACTTCATTCGTAATACCGGCGCAGGATAAAAGGAGCGCCATAGCCTCCGCATATCCGTTGCAAACAGCCTCGCCTTCCACCAGAGCGCCATATGCCCGGTATTCATTTTCATTTTCCGCACTTCCATGACTGTAGGCACAGTTTCCCACCAGATAATCATGCAGCGCAACTTCTTTCTCGTAATCCGTCATCCATGGTGAGATCACAGTGTTTATTATGGCGTTCACCTTATCGTATAACGCTTTTGCCTGCGGTCTGTCCGCCGGAATTTTCTCTCCCTTCGCATAACAGGCGTATACATAACTGTTATCCGAACGGACGATATCAAAATCCACCTTCGTCACGCCGTTCGTCTCCGGGTGGCTGGTTATCGTGCTTACGCTTCCGTTCAGGGTAATGAGGGAATAATTGATCTTCATCAATTCATCTTCCGTTACGTCTGTTACATATAAAGTCACCGTGCCGTCCACGCCGTTCTCAATCTCTGTTGCCAGCGCCGCCGCCACAGCGTCAATACCGGATAAGGCGTCCTGTTTATGGAACAGCGTATCCACATCAACATGTCCCATACGTTGCAGGATTCCAAACGCCGCGAGCCCTATCACAATAAAAACGATCATGAATTTAAAAAAGCCGGATAATATCTTTTCCAATGTTTCCCACCTGTCATGAACTATCAGAAAAACCACAGGCTTTAGTATAGCATTTTTTTCTTGAACCGTACAGACATATGTTGTAAAATATTATTTTAGTTATAATATTATAAGAAATGCGAGGGCATGATATGGCTAAGTTATGGGGCGGTCGCTTCACAAAAGAAACAGACAAGTTCGTTCACGATTTCAATGCATCGATTTCCTATGACCGGAAATTATATAAACAGGATATCCGCGGCAGCATTGCACATGTAACAATGCTTGCTTCCTCCGGAATCCTGACAGAGACGGAACGCGACGCGATCATCGATGGATTAAACAGTATTCTTACAGATATAGAATCCGGAGTTTTGGAGATCACGCCGGACTATGAGGACATCCACAGTTTCGTGGAAGCAAAGCTGATCGAGCGGATCGGCGACACCGGAAAGAAGCTGCATACAGGAAGAAGCCGGAATGATCAGGTCGCGCTCGATATGCGGCTCTATGTAAGAGACGAACTGATCATTCCG
>CANRMC010000029.1 GCA_947631605.1 uncultured Lachnospiraceae bacterium | reverse complement strand
CCCTCTAACCGCTTCGCCTGTCCGGTCGTGCCGGAAACAGTACCATTCTTTGCCCAGTTGGTTTCCCAACCGTAGGTCTGTCTGTGGACTCTGTAAGAAACGCTTGGCGAAGCAGTTTCGTTCTTCTTAATAATCTGCACTTCCAGTGCTTCCAGACGCTTTGCTTCGCCGGTCGTGCCTGCAAGTGCGCCATTGTACTGCCAGCCCTGCGACCAAGCATAGGTCTGTGCGTGAACACGGTAACGGACGTCATAATGCTCTGCCAGTTCTCCGGTAAGCCGTATCTGGATAGCCTCCAGACGCTTTGCCTGTCCGGTCGTGCCTGCCTGATTGCCGTTTGCAACCCATCCGGTCCAGCCGTAGGTCTGCCGATGCACCCGGTACTCGATAGAGCCGTCATACCCGGTATTGTTGGTAAAGTTTATCGTGATAGCTTCTAACCGCTTCGCCTGTCCGGTCGTGCCGAGCGTGAGCGTCTTTCCGTCCCACTTGCCCGGCGTGTCTGCGTAGGTCTGAATGTGCGCAGAACCGGAAAGCGTGACTGTCTGTGTCTCTGCGGACGCAGCCCGACTCTCTAAACCCGGCATTGCTATCTGCAATATTAAAGCCAAGGATAAAAGAAATCCGAATATTCTCTTTTTCATAAACAACTCCTCCTCTGAATCTGCTATATAAAACCTCAATAAATCCCTTTATCGTAAAAATCACTTATTCTAGCTATACGGACTGTTTTTTCACTCTTTCTTCTCTCTTAATTCCCTTTATTATTATTATAAGTTGTCTATTTTTCCCTGTCAAACCTTATCTAAATAAATTTAAATATAAACTATTGAAAACGGGTTTGCAATATGATATAGTAATCATAAGGAAAGCGCCTGTTGACACCAGACGCCTTCCCAAGAGCTGTCGATAGACGGCTAGCCCTAAATACGATTATAAAGATAACCGCCTTCATATGTTGTGAAGGCGGTTATTCTTTGTTATTGCTTCATCGCAATAGAATAAAAAAAGAGCGCGAGACGGGAATCGAACCCGCGACCCCCTCCTTGGCAAGGAGGTGCTCCACCGCTGAGCCACTCGCGCAAAAATCATCTTGTCGCCTTTTCGCTTGCGACATGTTGTATAATATCATAACGGATTTTATCTGTCAACAGAAATTTTCAGATTTCAATACATATTCCGAATATGGATTTCTCCGCCGGTAAGACTTTCCTTTTCGCCCGCTTCATTCCGGATCTCAAGCCTGCCGTCTAAAGAAATACCGGTTACCGTAGCTGTAAATACCTGACTCTCTTTTTCGTATTCGATTTCCTTTCCCAAGACGATGGAATGTCCGATATAGTCCTCCATGTAGCTTTCCGGATTCATTTCCTGATAGAGATCAAGAATATGACGGGTAATTTCCGCAATCAGACGGTTACGGTTCACATCAGACATATCCAGAGAAACTACGATCCTCTTCAATTCTTCCGGAAGCTCCTGCTTTCTGATATTTAAGCCGATACCTACAACCACATACTCCATTTTTCCGGTTTCCAGATCTGTGACCGCCTCGGTCAGGATACCACCGGCTTTTTGGGAACCATAATAAATATCATTCACCCACTTCAACCCCATCTTATAATCTGACAGGGACTCTATCGCACGAACCACACCGACTGCTGCCGCCATGGTAATAAGCGCCGGCGACTGAATATCTTCTTTCAGCTTGTAAATGAGCGTCATATAAATGCCTGCTTCACCGGGTGAGTAAAAACTTCTCCCCTGTCTGCCCCTGCCGCTTTTCTGCTCTTTTGCAACAAGGAGCATATTCCCGCAAGTCTCTGTGGCAAGAATACGTTTGGCTTCATTATTGGTTGAATCAACGGAATCATAGGTGCGGATTTCCAGATTCCGGTAGGCTTCCGGAAGATATGCCTGAATCGCATATCCGGAAAGAACGTCGCTTTTTTCCGGAATATAATAGCCGGTCTTAGAGGATGATACAATCTCATACCCCTCATTCTTCAAGGCGTTTATCGCTTTCCATACCGCGTTTCGGGATACATGATACCGCTCCGCCAGCATTTGTCCGGAAATCGGTGTATTTCTATGAGATTCCAGTTCTTTTAACAGTTCTTCCTTTAACATGACGCTCTTTCCTTTCAAACAATATGCCTTATTTTACCACAATTCTTTCGACCGCACCACATGAAACTGAAAAAGCAGAGGCATTTCACCTCTGCTTTTCCTTTCTTTTACCGCTTTTTCTTTTTTAGAAAATAAACCGCCGCCCCTGCGAATGCAGACAGGCAGAGTATAAAAATTCCTGTGGCGGTTTCTGATGGATCGCCGGTTTTTACCGCTTTATTTTTTGTTTCTTTATATCCCATGACTTTCTTCTCCTTTTCATTTACGAAATCAAAATGAAACACTTTTTCCGACGAATCCGACCATGAAATATCATACCGGTTTTCATCCAATTTATATCCTTCCAATGCTTTGATCTCTTTTATATAATATTTTCCGTAAGGATATTCGCCGGCAGATTCCGCCCTGCCGTTTGTATCGGTTGTCAGAATCTCAAGCAAAGTATCCGCGGGCAAAAGCTTCTCACCATTGCCGTCATAGTAATCCTCTCCGGAATAGATCCCGAAGTTCACACCGGAAAGCGTTTCCTTCGTATCCTTATCCCTTTTTACGATTTCAACTTTCATATTCCGGAAATCATTCCGGATAATCAGAGCGCCGTCTTCAATCTGATACGGTTCCTGCGGAATGACAGCGTCCTCTGTGATTTCCAGATAAACCGGTTCGGAAAGCCTTTCATATTGGGGATCCGTTTCTTTTTCCATCAGATAATATCTGCCGATCGGAAGTCCGTCTGCTTCCGCCCTGCCGTTTTCATCTGTTATAAGTTCTGTAACAAGCGCGTCTTTTTCGTATTCCAGATTATCCTCTGCCGCATATAACTGAAACATGAAATTACCGAGACCTCCGCTCTGATACAAAAATACCGCTGATGTTCCTTCCTGCTCCGCAGGCTTTATACCGCTCACTTTCTCACCGATCTTTATCAGGGACAGTTTCCCGTAGATTCTCTCGTCTTCCATCGTGACGGTCTGTATCTCACCTTCATTTTTTGCTACAAAGGATACAGTTTCCGCCACATGGTAGCCTGCCGGAGCCTTCACTTCGGTAAGATCGTAAGTTTCTCCCGCCCTTAGATTTGTGAGAAGGTGCGGCGTTTGGTCGCTAACCCATGAATCCAGTATATTTCCTTTGATATCCGTCACCTGCAAAGATGCGCCTGCCAGAGGCTCTCCTGTTTTCTTATCGACTTTCAGGGCGTACATATCCGCTTTCTGTCTGTCGTCTTTAAATACTCCGCACTCTTTCGGCGTCGGGCTGTCAATATCCAGCGTTACGGGAAACGGCTCTACCGCTTCGTAATTTTCCGGCACCGTAGTTTCCACTACGATATAAGTTCCATACGGAAGGGGACGGGAACAGGCATAGCCGTTTTCATCCGTTATAAGTTCCGTTTTTCCGTCTTCCGTAAGGATCACCGGCGAAACACCTTCAAAATTATAGGATCCGTCTGCATTTTTCTTAAGGTCCGACACGAGCCATGCGGAAAATCCGGCGCCTTTCAAGGGATTTTCTTCTCCCTCAACGCTTTCGACCTTCTTTAGATCAAAAGGCCTCCGCATAACGTCTTCCTTTAACAAAAGCGCAGGGATCTCAACGTCTTCCGCTTCCGGAACCGTAACCGGATATTTCGTATCATCTACCCGGTATCCTTTTCCCGCGGAGATTTCCTGCACATAATAGTTTCCCGGGATCAGATTATCAAAGGTTCCCTGATATTTTCCGTTCACCGCCCGGATCTCTGCCTCTGTTACCAAATCTCCTTTTTTAAAGTTTTTTCCGTCGTATATCCCCCAGCCTGTGATCGCCTCATCTGCATAAAGACCATACTTCGCCCCTGCCAAAGAAGCGTCTCCCTGCGGAGAACCGTCTTTGGTTTCACGATCTTCTTTATATATCAAAAATGAATGATAGGCCGGCTGTTTTCTCTGTACGCGGATTGACTGCATGTGCGGTTCCATCGCATATCCTGTAACAAGCACGTCCTGATAGGTTGGATTTCCATATAGCTTCGCCGCTCCGTATTGGGAAACCGTTGCAGACGCTACAAGCTGGAAATCCAATTCCTGATTGGTATAACAGCGGACGTGAACGATCCGCCGGAATAGTCCGTCATTTATAATGTCCTTTACAAACGGATCCCCAAGCTGCACCAATCCGTTGACGGTATGAACATCATCGACGATACAATGTTTGCTTGTGACAAGAAAATACAGATCTTCTCTTTTTCCGTCTCCGGTCTCATAAAAAACGGGTTCCGTACTTGCTTCGTAACCGCCGTTCTCCGTCTTTTTTGCATACTGGATCTTAATCTGCGGCACATCAATACCGGAATAATTCAAAAGAGCGTCTACGATTGCTTTCACATCATGGCTTGCCTTCGCTCCATTTGCATAATCTGTGATCGTTGCTTCATTTCCGTCCGTCGAATCCGGATACTGCCCCTGAATGGCTATCATCTGGCAATGAATCGCAAATGCTGTGGCTGCTCTTGCTTCCTCCTTCGTACATTCATAAAATGTTCCGTTGATCAAAAGTCCGGACTTATACGCCTCGCTTCCCCACTGTCCTTTGTAGGCATAACTCCTGTAGTTCGCCGGATAGCCTCGGTATGCTATGGTCTGTAATGCGTCTACTATGACAGAAGATGTGCTGACCGCTGCTGCTCCCTCCGTATATCCGGAAGTGCCGGAAGAAGAAGCGCCTTTCCGTTTTGCCTGAACGCAGTAAACCACATTTCCCTTGTCGTCTTTATAAAACGTATGGGAACCGTTAAAATAAGTTCCTTTGCCGGTTATATAATCTTCAACGCCGCCGCTTATGGAATAAACGGTTATGGAAGCGGCTGCATTTACATAACTGTTCATGCAGAGGATCAGAATAAACCCTATTATTAAAATGCTCTTAAATTTGGATTTTTTTCCAGACATAACAAAACCTCCTAATAAATGAATTATCAGGAAGGTCATGTATATAATTTGATTACGGGATATTAATATTTAAACGAGTGGATTTATGATACCATGAATTTCCGTATATCGTCAAGCAGATTCTTTGTATCAAAACGGCCGAGTTTATACATCCGTTTCAGCTTATCGGTATTTTTTTCCGTCCGGCTGAGTTTTAAATCCCTGCTCGGCTGTATCACTATAGCCTTTCCCTGCTCCGTAAGTTCCGACAGATATTCCAGGGTGCGGTTATATTGCAGATACCGGTTTTTACACGCCTCGATATATTCCGGATACTCCTTATAAACGCGGCGCATTACGGGAAGGGATTTATCCGCTTTCTTTACATATCCTTCCGGCTGCGTCAGCACTACGATGTTTTTGGAAAATCCCAGCTCCTGCATTTTTTCTACCGGAATACTGTCCGCCGTACCGCCGTCCAGAAGCTTCATTCCGTCATATTCCACGATTTCCGAAACAAGCGGCATGGAGGCTGACGCCCGTATAACGTCCATCTGCTCTTTTGCGTCATAGAGACGGATATATTCCGCTTTCCCACTTTCTACATTCGTGCAGCAGACATAGAACGGTATCTCTTCTGCTTGTTTACGAAACCGTTCGAAATCAAAAACCGCCAGTTCATTTGGGATCGTATCATAACAAAATTCGGTTCCGCATAAATTTCCGGAGGTAATAAGCGAATAAAGACTCATAAACCGCTTATCCTTCCGATATTTCACAAAATACCGGATATTTCTGGCATATTGGTGGGACGCATACGAAACGCCATGGATCACGCCTGCCGATACGCCGATCATTCCGTCCGCCTGAATCCCTGCTTCCATTAACTCATCCAGCACGCCCGCCGTATAGATTCCACGCATGCCGCCGCCTTCTAATACCAATCCAATCTTTGTTTCTTCCATGATTTTTCCCTTCTATCTGAATGATGACTGATCTCCAAGACTGCCTGTAAGTTCCTGAAAGATCATTTTATATTTTTTCTCTACTTCCTGAAAATCTCCCTGTTCAAAATTCGGAATGCCTGTTAAACGCGGTTCTTCTTCAAACAGCCGAATGGAAGTAAAATGATAAAATTCATGATAAAGAAGCGTATCGTCGATTTCTTTTACCACGCTCTCTTCGTTCTCTGTAAGAAGGCTTCCCAGATATTTTTCATATATTACATCGGACAGCCTTCTTTCGTACCGCACATAGTCCGGAAGGTTCTTTTTGACCGGTCTTGTAAGATCCGACATATAAGCCTCCGTCACGTCATGCAGAAGACATGCAAGCTGCACCCTGAGACTTTCATTTCTGGCAGCGGCCTCCTCGTAACAATTAATACAATGGGCGCCGACGGAATAAAAAACCGGATAGTGGCCGTTTGCCCTGCAAAGAAGAGACAGCGCATGCGCAAAATCCTCCGGAACCAGTTGTTCCTTCTTCGGTTCCAGCGGCGTAAAGCAGATACCGCTTATTGTACGTATATGATCAGACATGATATACCTCGCTTTTCATTTTTATTCACTGTTTAACACTGCGTCGATATATTTATAATAATCATAATCGCAGATACTTTCGGATATCTGGAATTTGTTGCTTACAACTGCCTTTCGGTTCTTAATATAATCCTCCGGTATTTCTTCGCCGGTAAAACTTATGACCTTTCCGGTTCCGGAATTATACGAACAGCGGTCTGTAATAAAACTACGGTTATTGAATATCACCAGTCCTTCGCTGTCGGATAATATATCCTGCCCTGCGAGCATTCTGGAATCGTAAGGAAGCCCCATCAGATTGGACACCGTTGGAAGAACGTCCAGACTGCAGCAGTATTTATCGACAGGAACCGGCTCTTCCATCGACGCGGACCAGATGATCAGGGTATTTTTATACCATTCAAAATTATCTTCCAATTCCCGCCCCGCCAGTTCGTCCAGCACGTCTTTGTTGTCATAAGGAACATGGTCCGCCGTAAGAACGATCAAAGTGCGGTCTGCAATTCCGGCTTCTTCCAGATCTTTCACAAGCTCCGCCATTGCAAGCTCCAGTTCATACTGACAGGCAAGATAAGCTTTCGTTGTATCCGAATACGGCAGGTCTGCGACCTCCTCTTTATGTCTTGCAGACATGGCGTTGCTTCCGAAATCATAAAGCACGTGTCCGCTTACCGTCAGATAATAGGTATGGAACGGTTCTTCCCCCGCATAATCGTCAAAGGTACTCTGCACCATCCGAAGATCCGACTGCGGCCACAGAGTATTTCCGTAAGAATTTGTTTCCGCTTCATAACCGTTTCCAACGCCTGTCCAGTCATAGCCGAGATTCGGGTGGGAAATATTCCTGCCATAATATTTATAATCATTATTATGATAGCCTTTTACCGTATATCCCTGCCGCTTCAACTGCTCGCTCAGGGTAAATAACATACAGTTTCCGTTCTTGCCGCTCTTTTTCATGCTGAGATACCCGCCGTTCTTCGGGATCAGGCCTGTCAGGTTTGCATATTCGCCGCCCAGCGTGGAACCGTACCAAAGCGGTGTATAATAATTCTTAAAATAAAAGCCCTCATGGCTGAGCCGGTAAAGCGTCGGCGTCCGCCTGCTGTCGATCATATAGCCGGAGAATCCTTCCGCAGTAATAAAGATCAGATTATAGCCGGAAAACATACCGGTATATTCATTCCGATTCGTGGCTGCCGCCGTATCTACATACTGATGGATCTCTCTGATATTTTTATTGGTTTCCTCTTCTGCCATCTGTCCTAAGTCCAGTGCAAGTACATTTGGGGAGGTATCGACTTTTTCCGGCTCCGGTTTTTCATCATTCGGATCCGGCTGCGGAAGAAACGGAACTTCCATCTCAGGCAGTTCTGGCAAAAGCGCTGCTTCTTCGGTTCCCGTATTCTGTGAGAACTCCGATACGGAAGTCTCGATCATAAAATCCGTTTCCCGTTCCTTATGTAAAAGACCTGCTTTGGCATCCAGATATAAAGTCTGCACAACCCCCAGTTTTTCTACGGAAAGGTCTACGGATGTATAGTTATTATAAACTATATATGCCGAATACATCTCTTTATTATTCACGCTCATGATCAAAAGCTGATAGATGTAGATCGTGATGAGTACCATTACGTTCAGGATATATGCCCACCAGGCATGGCGTTCAAAGGAAATTTTTTTTCGGAGCCAGACAAATAGAAGGACAACAGGCAAAAGCAAAAGCAGGATAGAAATTCCGTCCGCCTTTATTTCTGACAGGATCACATCCATAAAATCAAGCGCCTGTCCTGTCACTCCGATACTTCCGGACAGGGAAAGATACGTATGGAACACCCCGCTGTATATGATCTGTGCCACAAAATAAAGACACAGCAGAACTGTCATAACATAAGTCAGGATCTTAGACACGGTTTCTGCAAATACACTGAGCAAAGCGCCAAGCAGAATACCATAAAATAAAGAGGCAATGAATTTATAAACGAGATATGCCCAACTGCCTGTAAACCTCATCATATGTATGACAATTTCCAAATAGCATATAAGAAGAACAAAATAACATTCCAGCGACCGCAGAAGCTGAAATAATATTCCCGCAATCTTTTTCCCCATAAGAAAGTCCCACCTGAACACGAAAGAAAAACCGGCACCAGTGAAATATTTAAAATTCTCTGATGCCGATCATCTGTACTTTATTCTTAAAACATGATATTTCTCTTATTTTTCAGAAGACGTGCCCCCGTCACGATATTCATGCTTCCCAATGCTGCCCCTGCTACAATGAGAATAATACCAAGTACCATATTCCATACGCCTGCTGATTTCATGATTGTGTAAACTTTTTCTCCCATACCTTTCACCTACTTTACTCCATATTTTTCATAATATGCATCGATTGCCTGCTTTAACGGATCATCTATGATAACGTTCCCTTTATACGGTTTGTTATACAAATGCTCCACGACCTCTTCCATTGTTACGATCGCTGCGGTTTTTATTCCGTAGTTTTCTTCGATCTCAGCCAATGCGCTCTTCGTTCCCTGTCCCCGTTCCATACGGTCTACGGAAACTACAAGTCCCTGCACGGATACGCTGCCCTGCGCCTTTATGATAGGGAGCGTTTCCTGAATCGACGTACCGGCTGTCGTCACGTCTTCAATAATGATCACTCTGTCGCCGTCTTTGATCGGGCTTCCCAGAAGAATCCCCTTATCTCCGTGGTCCTTGATCTCCTTCCGGTTCGAGCAGTATCGGATATCCCTGTCGTATTTTTCAGCGATTTCCATCGTGGCGGCAACCGTTAGCGGGATCCCCTTATATGCCGGTCCGAACAGCACGTCGAAATCGAGTCCGAATGTATCATGAATTGCCTGTGCATAATAACTACCCAGCCGTTTCAGCTGCGCGCCGGTCCGATAAAATCCGGTATTTACAAAAAACGGGGTGTTTCTTCCGCTCTTGGTGACAAAATCTCCAAATTTCAGTACATTGCAGTCTATCATAAATTCGATAAACTCCTGCTTGTATTTCTCCATACTCTTTTCGTATCTCCTTATAGCAGTCCTGTCCGTCAGCTAACCGCTGATTTATATTCTAAGCCATTCTATCATATTTCAGGATCAGATTCAATGAGTTTTGACCGAATCTCCGAAAGAATTCGGTCAGCCGCCTCCTCCTTCGTCATGATCGGAAGTTCTGTCACCTGTTCCTTTGTAATTATGGTGATCACGTTGGTGTCGGTTCCAAAACCGGCGCCCTCGGTTTTTAAATTATTGGCGCAGATCATGTCAATATGCTTTTTTTCAAGTTTTTCTTTGGAGTATTCCAGCATATGCTCGGTTTCCATGGAAAATCCTACGATATACTGTCCGTCTTTTCTTTGTTCCCCTAAGGTAAGAAGAATATCCTTGGTGCGTTTCAGAGGAATACTCATATCTGCATCCGTTTTCTTCATTTTGTTGTCTGCCGTATGAACCGGCGTGTAATCAGCGACCGCCGCAGATTTTATGATAATATCCATATCGCCGGCAAGAGCTGTCACTACCTGATACATATCCTCCGCCGTTATTACATCAACCGCCTTTACTCCGTAAGGCACTTTGAGCGCCGAAGGCCCGGTTACAAGCGTTACATCCGCGCCACGCATAGCCGCACGCTTTGCAAGGGCGTACCCCATTTTTCCTGTGGAATGATTGCTGATGAAACGGACCGGATCCATAGGCTCCTGCGTAGGTCCTGCCGTCACTAAAATACGCTTGCCGGAGAGGTCATGAGGACATGCCGCTTCATTCAGAATGGCGTCCACTAACACATCTTTCTCCGGAAGTTTTCCTTTTCCTTCATATCCGCATGCCAGATAGCCAACGGAAGGCTCTACAACCTGATACCCGTATCGCTTCAGCTTTTCGATATTATCCTGAACGATCGGATTTTCCAGCATATATTCATTCATGGACGGGCAGAAAAGGATCGGGCATCTGGCGGGAAGCACGGTTGTGGTGAGCATATCGTCAGCGATCCCGTTTGCCAGCTTTCCGATGATATTTGCCGTAGCGGGTGCGATCAGTATCAGATCCGCTCCCGTTCCGAGTGAAATATGGGGCACCCGCACGCTGTCATCCGTATTTCTGTCAAAAGTATCGGTATAGCATTTGTTCTTTGTAAGGATCTCGAATGTCTGCGGGGAAATGATCTTTGCAGCATTTTCGGTCATGATGACATGCACGTTGGCATGCAGCTTCGTGAGAGCGCTGGCAACATCCGCCATTTTATACGCCGCAATTCCGCCGGAGACTCCGAGTACGATATTTTTTCCGGTCAGCATAGGATCCCCTCCTTACTCCATGTCCTTCAAAAGTCCATGTTTTTCATAGCTTGTGATTCTTGTGATCTTGTTCTCATCATCGACAAATACAACCTTCGGAGGATTTTCCTTTGCCTCCTCCGGCGTCATGGAGGCATAGCTCATGATGATGATCTTGTCATTCGGCTGCGCCATTCTTGCGGCAGCGCCGTTCAGACAGATCATACCGCTGTCTTTTTCACCGGAGATCACATATGTTTCAAAGCGTTCGCCGTTATTGATGTTCACGATCTGAACCTTTTCATATTCCATAATCCCGGCTTTTTCCATCAGTGTTTCATCAATGGTAATGCTTCCGATATAGTCTAGTTCCGCCTGTTTTACCACAGCCCGGTGAATCTTGCTTTTCAGAACTGAAATTTCCATAATCCGCTCCTTTTTATTCTCTGGTGTCTGTCGTCAGACCGTCATCATAAAGTTATCGATCAGTCTTGCCTTGTGGTTAATGCCGACCGCTATGGCGCAGAGAATATCGCCTTTTATTTCCTCGATACTTTGCATGGTATTCTGATCTACGATCTCCACATAGTCTATCTCCGCCATAGGCTCTTTCTGAATCAGGTCTGTCATTGCCTGTTTCACAACATTGGCATTTCTCTCGCCTTCTTCTACCATTTTCTTTCCAAGGAAAATGCTCTTGCTTAAGATCAGCGCAGCACTCCGTTCTTTTTCATCGAGATAAGTATTTCGTGAGCTTTTTGCGAGTCCGTCTTTCTCCCGGATGATCGGGCAGCCGACAATTTCTATGTCCATGTTCAAGTCTTTTACCATTCGTTTGATGACAGCCAGCTGCTGGGCGTCCTTTTCACCGAAATACGCTTTATCCGGCTGCACGATATGAAAGAGTTTGCTTACGACTGTGCACACGCCGCGAAAATGCACCGGTCTGGAGAGACCGCAAAGCGCCTGCGTAAGCCCTGTCATATCCACAAAGGAGCAGAAACCTTCCTGATACATTTCCTCCGGTTCCGGATGGAATATGAGGTCTGCGCCTGTTTTTTCACATAACTCGGAATCCTTTTCTAAATCTCTCGGATAACTCGCAAGATCTTCGGTCGGTCCGAACTGCATCGGATTTACAAAAATGCTGACTACTACTTTATCACACTGCTCGACAGCTTTTTTTATCAAGGACTGGTGTCCTTCGTGAAGATACCCCATGGTCGGAACCAGTCCTACCGTAAGTCCTTCCTTTCTCCATTCCTTGACTGTCTTACGCACGTCTTTTACAGTTGTTTCTATCTTCATCGTTCTTTCTTCCTGCCTTTCCTAATATAAACGCTCCAGTACGTCGTCGCTGATGGAATATGTATGTTCGTCAGCCGGAAATACGCCGCCCTTTACCTCTTCGTCATATTTCCGGAACGCTTCTGTCATTGCTGCTCCGATCTGTCCGAACTGCTTTACAAACTTCGGTTTGAAATCATCAAACATTCCGATCGCATCCGCGTAAACAAGTACCTGACCGTCGCAGCCTTTTCCGGCGCCGATTCCGATCGTCGGAATATCTACGGTCTGGGTTACAATTTCCGCAAGTTTAGCCGGAACGCACTCCAGAACCACGCTGAACGCCCCTGCTTCCTGAAGCGCCTTTGCATTTTCGATCAGTTTGCGCGCCGCTATCTCATCTTTTCCCTGCACCTTATGACCGCCGAAAGCATGAATGGATTGCGGTGTGAGTCCCAGATGGCCCATGACAGGGATTCCTGCCTGAGTGATCGCCTTTACCTTATCGCATACTTCGATTCCGCCTTCCAGTTTCACTGCATGTGCCATACCTTCTTTCATCAGTCTGCCTGCATTCATAACCGCGTCATATACAGACGTCTGATAAGACATAAAAGGCATATCGATCACAAGAAGCGCATTCTGGATCCCTCTTGCCACAGCGCGTCCATGGTGGATCATATCCTCCATGGTAACGGATATGGTATTTTCATAACCCAGAACCACGTTTCCAAGGGAATCGCCTACCAGAATCGCATTGATTCCGGCTCCGTCTATGAGTTTTGCCGTGGAATAATCATAGGCTGTCAGCATAGACAGCTTTTCTCCTTTTTTCTTTGCTTCCATAAATGTAACAACTGTATTTTTCATGGCATTATCCTCCTATCATACATACTATCCCTGAAGTACTTCCTTCGTCTTTGCATAATCCCTGTCCGGATTCTTCCTCTCAGCCAGTTTTAACGTTTCTTTGGATAATGCTCTGTATGTCTCTCTGTCCGAATCGGATAGTACTTCAAAATGTTTCAGGATCGTGGCATAGTCATTTCTCTCTACCGGTCCCGTAAGAGCCTCCGCTGCTCCCATCTGGCAAATTGCTTCCGCATTATCCAGAAAAAGCCCTTTTAGCGCCTGATTTGCCATAACCTTGTCAAATCCGCATTCTTCCAGAAGCCGCTCCGCCATGCTATAGATCCCGCATACCAGATTGCTGGCGCAGACTGCCGCCGCATGGTACTTCACCTTGTTTTCCTTACTGATGACTGCCGTACAGTTTCCTGTTCTTGTAAAAATATCAGACAGTTCCGTCAGATATTTTTCATTTCCTTCAATTGTTATAAATGCATGATGAAAATGTTTATAGGATGTAAGCTTATCGCTTACCGCATAAATAGGATGAACCGAATATCCATATACCCCCGCACTCTCAGAATCGGTGAATACCGACGAGGATAACGCGCCGCTGGTGTGGCACAGAATCTTTCCGTTTAGATCATACTGCTTCAGATTTTCATAGACTTCCGAAACCGCAGTATCGCTAACGGTCAAAAACAAAACGTCACAAGCCTTTACAAGATCGCCTACATTTTCATAGCATAAAGTACCGGTAAACTCCGCCGCTTCTTTTGCGGATTCCACATTTCTGCTGTAATATCCTGCCACATCATTTCCATGCTCCGCCAGATATCTGCCCATGGTAAATCCAACCCGACCGGCTCCAATAAATCCAATCCTCATACTACCACCCTCTTTCTCTTTGTTTGGGTGACGTTTTATGAAATTAAAAGGGTACAGTTTCTTTCGAATACCATCCAAATGGCAGTATAAAGCATCTGTACCCTGTTTGTAAAGTATTTAATTTTGAACATTATTTCCGGAAAACTTGAGTCCGAGATACGTAACGGTCAATTCATGAATGGTTTCATAGTCTTCGCCGTCGATGCTTTCACCCAAAACCGTAATAAAATCCATATCCTCCGGACCATATCGGTAGTTGCAGATATCGTCGAAATCCTGCTTTATTTTCTCCATGTTCCGCTCTTCGGTATTTTTCTGTATATCCCGCAGGATTTCTTCGGAAATCACCGGCTTTATATCTGTTTCCGCTTCCTGTTCTTCTTCAAGCGCCATTTTTTCTCTTGCTATTTTTGCAGCATATTCTTCATCCGTCATTCCCTGCTGTTCCTCTACAAATTCCAGATATGCGCCCAGCTTCCCCAACAGTTCATCCAGAAGCGTAAGAAAACCTTTCAGGTTATCCCGCACATAACCCTTGTTTCCGATATTGATCGCCGATTCGAGTTTGGAGGCGATATCGGAAATCTGGACAGCGCCGATATTATTGCTGCCGTTTCGGATATTATGCATACGGTTCCGGAATCCCCTGTAATCCTTATCAAATTTTGCCTTCATTTCTTCGGAAGCATTCAGGTTCTGATTGTAGAAAGTAGAAATAATCTTATTATATACCTCTATGCTGCCGCCGATCTTCTCCAGAATCCTTACCACATCAATATAATTCTGCAGTTCCGTAAGCCCTGCATTGTAGCGGGATTCCCGTATATACTGGATCATATCGTTCGTCTTGTACTTGATCTTGCTCTGATCTATATGGAGACTGAGCATCGTCGCCAGATTCCGGATATCCAGCGGTTTCAGGATTACGTCGTCAAACCCGCTTTCCATTACCTGCGTACGATTCTCGCCTACCACATCCTCCGTCATTGCGATGATCGGAAGTTTCTTATATTCCTCGCCATCCAGTTCCCGGATTTCCCGCAGGGCGTCTGTTCCGCTCATGACTGGCATCGTCATATCCATGAATACGATATCATAGTCATTATTCATAACCATATCTATGGCGCTGACGCCGGAAGCTGCTTCGTCGACCTTCATCTCCATCTGGTTCAGGACGCTGACCGCTACCGTCCGGCTTACTTCCACATCATCCACAATAAGCGCCGTCACATCCGGCGTCCACATCCGCTCCGCTTCTTCCTTGGAGATCAGGGAAACATTCTCTGCATCCTCCGCTTCCTGAAAAATACTCTTCTCCGGTTTCTTTTGTGAGAGCGACAGGGTAAATACGGATCCCGCGCCATACGTACTCTCAACTTCCAGCTCTCCTTCCATGATATCTGTCAGCTTCTTTGCAATAGCAAGACCGATACCATTTCCGGAATAGCTGCCGGATTTTTTATTGTCGGAAATATTATAGACTTCAAAAATATGTTCCAGCCGTTCTTCCTGAATTCCGATTCCCGTATCGGAAACGCTGAATACAAGGTTTACATAATTCTGTCCTTTTTTCCCTTCATTATATTCATAACAATCTACGGAAAGCGTAATGGAACCTTCTTTCGTAAACTTCTGGGCGTTATCTAAGATCAGCTCCAGAATATCTTTGATCTTATCAAAATCACCCACCAGAATATCGGATATGTTTTCACCGATCTCGACAAAGAATTTGATCGGACGGTCTCCCAGCGTATTAATGATCCGGTCGGAAATGTCGCAGACTAATGTAGTAATGGAATATGGGGCGTTGACCGGCGCAATTCTGCCGGATTCCAGTTTTGCAAGCAGAATAATGCCGTCTACCTTATCGATAATATCGTTACCGGAGGAAATAATGCTGTGGAGATCCTCCAGTTTCTCGCTGTCTCCTTCCACATTTCCAATCATGTTTTCCGCCAGACCGATAATGGCGTTTATCGGTATCTTGATCTCATTACTCATGTTGGCAAGATAGTCCGTCTTCGCCGTACTGGATTTCAAAGCCACCTCATGCTCTTTTGAGAGTTCTGCCAGCTCTTTGTTTTTGCCTACAACCGCTTTCTGGAAACGGATAACCAAAAAGACGATCAAAATGATTATCAGAAGCAGGGTAAGGATAATGCCGATCCGAACGGTACGCATTTCCAGAATCCCCATCTTTTTTGTAATGGTAAATGTCATAGTATCCGTACAAGGCGTCCCGTCTCCGTTGATCGCCCGCAGGGTAAACGTATAGGTTCCGCCCTCCAGATTCGTATAAACGGCACGCATGGTATCTGTTCCCGTAATGACAACCGGTTCTTTATCAAACCCCTCCAGATAATATTCGATCGTGATATTCTCGCGGTTTGTGTAGCTTAAAGTTGCAAATGAGATCGCTATTTTTGCCGTATCTGCATCGACATTCAGACTTCCGCCGATCTGGTCGAAAGAATATGTTTCCCCGTCTACGTCGATTTCCGAAACCGTAATTTTCGGCGGGATTTCATTGGTTGGAATCTTCTTTGTATTTAAAGAAAAAATTCCTTCGCTGGTACATATATACAAAATGTGATTGCTGTCTATGAAGTTTTTGGAGTTAAGGGTGACTGTAGCGTCCAATCCGTCATTCTGCGTCCAGTACCGTTCCGCCAGTTCATTTGTTCCAAGCAACTCGTCTTCATTTGTTTTTAAAACTCCCTTGGAACCGATGATCCAAACGCCTGTCCTGTCGCAGAGGATATCATAAATATTATTGGAGAAATCAATATTGCTGATCGGGCGGATCGTCTCATTATAAACACTGAGTCCGTTATCCGTTCCCAGCCAAAGACCTTTTTCGCCCTTGGTGATACAGGTCACAACATTCGAAGTAAGCCCGTCCTCATCCGTATAATTCGTGATCGTGCTGCCGTCTATAATATAAAGTCCGCCGCCGTCAGAACCTGCGAACAGCCGTCCGTTCTCATCCTCATAAAGGGTGAGGATATTGCTGTATTCCAAGCCGTCACTGGCAGTAATATTCCTTACCAGCGTGTTGTCTGTTCCTATGATCGTGATTCCTTCTTCCGTTCCGACTGCAATACTGCCGTCAGACAGTTCTATCGTACAGTTGATGAGATTGGTAAGAAGGCCGGCGGAACGTCCGAAATTTGAGATCGTACCATCCGGAGAATATTTTAGTATTCCATATTTCCGGTAAGTGCTTACCCAGATATTGCCATTGGAATCCCGTAAAATATCCCGGATACTGACTCCCTTCAACTGGGCGGTCAGATCATTTTCCAGCATTTCATTTCTGGTATTCACGATCAAAAGCCCCTGGTCTGTACCGATGTACTTCATACCGTTTCTCTGCGTCACGCAGTTGGTGATACTCTGCGGTATATCGTTCGCCTGATTATAATTTACGAACTTACTGAAGCCAAGCATCAGAATACCCATACGGGTAGAAGAAAACCAGTAGTTTCCTTCATAATCTTCGATCATGGAAGATATGTAATTATCCACCTGAAGATTGTCCGCCGTAACAAACGTATTATCTCTCTCAAAATATCCCACGCCGTTATCCGCGCAGATGAATATCCGTCCTTTTGTGTCCTTGTAAATATCGTTGATACCGTCCACGCCGGATGTAAGTACCTTAAAATCCTCAAGGGAGGAAAGACGGATAACGTCCCGTCCGATCGTCCCGACATAAACATAATTATCGTCCAAGGAACGGATACAGGATAATTCATCCTGCGTATAATCCGCTGCGTGCGCAAAAACAGCCTTTCCTCTGGTATTTACATTAAAAATCTCGCTGCCGCCCGCTATTCCCCAGACCTCGTTTCCATGCAGCGTGATCTCCTGCACATTATATCCCTTTAGAGCATCAACCGGCGAAAGCAGCATATCGCTTTCATTCACAATATAAAGTCCGTCCGAGGACGCGACATAAATCCGCCCGTCAGAACCCTCGCAGACGGATTGAATACACTTTCTGCCTTCGTAATAATCGGAAGAAAAATGCTGGATCACAGTTCCCCTTATATAAAACAGTCCGTAATTATCCGTCGCTACCCAGAGTCTTCCGTAAGTATCCTGAAACAAGGCGTTGATACAGTATATATCCGCTTTCTCCGTATCCCAAAGGTTTGTCAGCCGGAATTCACTACCGTTATACCGGTAAAGACCGCTGTCCGTTCCTACCCAGATATAACCGGAACGCGTCTGGTAAATGCAGTTTACTTCCACACTCCCCAGTCCGTCGTCCTGATCGAACACAACCTGTTTAAACTGCGAAGTAAAATTTTCTTTTGCATCGGAAGAAAATGAAATAGGAAAAAGGCATGTAAGAATACATGCCGTAACAAGCAGAAATGCAATTCGTCTTCTGAATGTTCTTCCCATAAAAATCCTCTTTTATCTCTTGCAGGAAATCAGGCCTCCCGTAAAAACGCCTCATATCCTTTTTCGGTTTCAAAAATATCCGCTTTTGAAGTAATTTCCCACGGCGCATGCATATTTAATACCGCAATGCCGCAGTCGATGACTTCCATTCCGTAAAGGGACAGAATATATGCGATTGTACCGCCGCCGCCGATATCCACCTTTCCAAGTTCCGCCGTCTGGTATAATACCTGATTTTTCTCCAGAATCCCGCGGATTCTTCCGATATATTCTGCATTTGCGTCATTGGATCCGGATTTTCCTCTGGAACCCGTAAACTTATTGAATACCATTCCTTTTCCGAAAAACGCTGCGTTTTTCTTCTCAAAACAGGAAGCGTAGATCGGATCATAAGCGGCGCTTACATCCGAAGAAAGCATACTGGAATTTTCCAGACAATGCCGGAAAGCAAGTTCCTTATAACCGCCGGAAAGCTCCAAAAGCTCCGCAACCGTATTTTCAAAAAATCTGGACTGCATACCGGTCGCACCTACACTTCCGATTTCTTCCTTATCCGTCAGAAGTACACAGGTCGTCTTTTCCGGATCTTCCACTTCAAACATCGCGTGAAGCGAGGTATATGCACATACCCGGTCATCCTGTCCGTATGCAATAATCATACTCGAATCCAGTCCGGCGTCCTGCGCTTTTCCCGCCGGAACGATTTCCAGCTCGGCGGACATGAAGTCCTCTTCTTCCATTCCATATTTTTTCTTTAATATCTTTAATACGTTTGCCTTTACGGCGTCTTTCTGGGCGCCCTTCAGAGGTCTGCTGCCTATCAGAAGATCCAGATTTTCACCCTCTACGGCTTTTGCCGCTTTTTTCTCCATCTGCTCGCCGGCAAGATGGATCAGAATATCCGTAACGCAAAATACCGGATCGCCCTTTTCATCTCCGATATTCACAGTCACAACCGTTCCGTCCGTCTTTGCCACAACGCCATGGATCGCAAGCGGAAGCGTTACCCACTGATACTTCTTGATGCCGCCATAATAATGGGTGTCCAGATATGCCAGTTCATTATCTTCATAAAGCGGATTCTGTTTTACATCCATACGCGGGGAGTCGATATGCGCTCCAAGGATATTGATCCCTTCCGCAAGCGGCTGTTTACCGATCTGGAACAAAGCAACCGTCTTTCCCATATAGATCGTAAAGATCTTATCGCCCGGCTGAAGCTTCTTACCTGCCGCCTTTGCTTCCGAAAGGGAAATATATCCGGCTTTTCGTGCCAGCTTCTCCGTATACGCCGCACATTCCCGCTCTGTTTTTCCGTTATCAAGAAATTTTTTATATGCCGTACAAAGCTTCTCTAATTTCTGTTCGTCTTCTTTTTTGTAAGTCGTCCATGCATTTATTCTTTCCATTTTATGAATATCCTCCCAATCCAGTGTACCAACATTATTTGCAGTTATCGGCGAAATTATTTCATTTATTTTTTCAACGCCAGTTCCTCGACTGCCGTTTTTATAATGGAAACTGCCATATCACATTCTTCTTCCGTTACGATAAGCGGCGGCACAAGACGGATCACATTGCTCCGAACCGCCGTCATGAGCAGGAAACGCTCCGCGCAAAGATACTTGAGTTCCGTCGCGATATCAAAATCAAATTCTACGCCTATATGAAGTCCGAGTCCCCGCACTTCCTTTACATGCGGCAGTGTTTTTAAAAGGTTCATCAGATAAGCGCCGGTCTTTTCCGCCCGTTCCGGAAGATTTTTTTCGATAATCTCGGAAATCTGGGCATACGCCGCGGCGCAGCAGACCGGATTTCCGGCATAGGTGGAACCATGCGCGCCCGGTCCGAATGTCTTCATCAGTTCTTTGGTGGTACACATAGCGCCGATCGGCATACCGCCTCCCATAGCTTTTGCCATAGAAACCACATCCGGCTTTATGCCGTACCGCATATACGCCATCAAAGCGCCCGTACGTCCCCATCCGGTCTGTACTTCGTCCAAAAGGAGAAGCATATTTTTTTCATCGCATAATTTCCGGAGTCCCTGCATGAATGAAACATCCGCCGGATAGACGCCGCCCTCTCCCTGAACCGGTTCGATCATGATTGCGATCGTATTTTCATCACAGGCTGCTTCAAACGATTCCAGATCATTAAATTCCGCATATGTAAATCCCGGAATGAAAGGCTCATATCCGTTCTGAATGGCGGAACCCGGCTGTCCGGTTGCGGCAAGGGTTGCAAGCGTTCTTCCATGGAAGCTGTTTTTTGCCGTCACGATCTTATAACGATTTGGACCGAAATTATCCACGCCGTATTTCCGCGCAAGCTTTATCATAGCTTCATTTGCCTCTGCGCCGGAATTCTGATAAACGATCTTATCCATTCCGATACTGTCGCAGATGAGTTTTGCCAAAAGTATCTGCGGTATGGTATAGCAGTAATTGGAAGCGTGGATCATGGTACTCTGTTCCCTAATCGCATCCACTACCCGTTTCGGTGCGTTTCCGACTGAATTTACGGCAATGCCGCCCATAAAATCCAGATACTTATTTCCTTCTTCGTCCAGTATATACATGCCGTCTCCTTCTTCGGCAATAAAGTCAAACCGCTGAAACGTCTCGTTCATATACTGTTCGGCAAGCTGCTTTAAATCTTCTTTTGTATATCCGGTATCTTTTACTTTCATATATCTTCACCTCTTAAAAGCCATACCTTAAGGCTGTTTTTTTTCGTAATTTTAGTTTGTTTCCGGAACCTCCATGATCGGAACCATAGTGGTCGGAGTCTCAATCTGAGGATTTCCCTCACTGCTCTGTTTGCCGGTTTCTTCCCTGCTGTTTTCCGGCGTTGTGCTTTCCTGTCTTGTACTTTCCTCTCTTGTACTTTCTTCCGTACTTTCGGAAGGTACCGCCACTTCTACGCTGCCGCTTACTTCCGGCAGGGTTGCAGGTTCATCGATCGGTTCCTCCTGCATCAGATTAATATTCTGCTCTGCGCCCTCAGCGTTTGCTTTCGCTGCGTCGGAAGAATTACCCTTACATCCCGTCAATCCAGTCATTATCAGAAATGCCGATAAGAAAAGGCAGCGGCGAAACCTCATTCTTTTTCTTATCATAAAATTCTCCTTTCTCACATTCCGAACGGTTTCTTTCTTTCATATTCTATCCTTTTTGTTCTGATTTTACAATCCTTAAATCAATCTTCCTGTTTACATAAACAATCTTCCTGTTTACGGACTTTCGCCGGTATCAAACTGGCTGTTATATAATTCCGTATAGAATCCTCCCTGCTTCATCAGACTTTCATGATTTCCCTGTTCGATCACATTTCCGTCCTTCATAACCAGGATCGTGTCCGCTTCTTTTATGGTTGATAGACGGTGTGCGACGATAAAACTGGTACGGCCTTTCATCATTGTTGCAAATGCGCTCTGAATCTTTTGCTCGGTTCTCGTATCTATGGAAGACGTCGCTTCATCCAAGATCAGCATTGGCGGAAGTTTCAGCATGACTCTGGCTATACAGAGGAGCTGTTTTTGCCCCTGGGACAGATTTCCCCCGTCTTCGGAAAGCATGGTATCATAACCTTTTGGAAGTCGTTTGATAAAACTATGGGCATGGGAAAGTTTTGCCGCCTCTATGATCTCTTCATCCGTTGCGTCCGGACATCCGTAAGCAATATTTTCTTTTACGGTACCGGATTTCAGCCATGTTTCCTGAAGCACCATGCCGTAGTTTTTGCGGAGGCTTTCCCGCGTCATATGCCGGATATCATTCCCGTCGACTTTGATCGAGCCCTGATCCACGTCATAAAACCGCATGATAAGATTGATGATGGTACTTTTTCCGCAGCCGGTTGGTCCCACGATCGCAACCCGTCTGCCCGGTTCGACAGCAAGATTAAAATCCGTGATCAGTTCCCTGTCCGGTACATAGGAGAAATATACATGGGATAATTCCACCCTGCCTTCCGCATGTTCCAGATTGACAGCATCGGAATCCTCCGGCGTCTCTATCTCTTCGTCAATCAGTTCAAAAACACGGGCAGCGCAGGCAACCGCATTCTGCAGCTCCGCTACCACGCCTGTGATCTCATTAAACGGTTTCGTATACTGGTTCGCATAGCTTAAAAAACAGGTCAGTTGTCCGATGGAGAGCCTTCC
>CANRMC010000028.1 GCA_947631605.1 uncultured Lachnospiraceae bacterium | reverse complement strand
ACCTTATACCGGCTGTAATGAACATAGTAACCACATTACCGTCGGCCCTTGCAAATCTTGTAGGGCAATTGCCGAGCATGATCATGACATTAGTTCAGACGGCGGCTCCGCAGATACTTACAGCTGCAATAAATATGATAACGCAATTAAGGACAGGATTCATACAAAATTTACCGGCTTTATTACAGGAAGCGTTACCGATGATTTTAAGCTTTGCTGAAAATATCAGACAAAATGCAGGTATGCTTATCGATGAAGGTATTAATCTTATTTTAGAGCTGGTTAATGGTTTAATGGAAGCATTGCCATCTTTGATTGAGTATGTACCGCAAATTATTACGGCAATATGTGGTGTAATAAATGATAATATGCCCAAAATACTGGCAGCAGCAATAGCTATCGTAATGATGCTGGGGGAAGGACTGATTAAATCAATACCAAGTATAGTGTCGAACATGGGAAACATCGTACAGTCGATTATCTCTGTTATATCGGCGATTAATTGGGTAAATGTAGGAACAACAATACTAAAAGGAATAGCATCCGGTATTAAATCACTGGCAACAACGCCGGTTACGATAATTAAGAATATCGGTCAGAATATAGTAAATGTATTCAAAAATGGTTTTTCGTGGAAAGGTCTTGGAACTGCAATTGTTGACGGCATTAAGAATGGTCTTCTGAATGGAGCTAATGCTATTTGGGACGCTGCTAAAAGCTTGGCATCAAAGGCGCTTAATGCTATCAAGAATTTCTTTGGTATCCATTCTCCGTCCAGAGTTTTCCGGGATGAGGTCGGTAAAATGCTGGATTATGGACTGGCAGAAGGTATTACTGATAACGTAAATCCTATAATTGATGCAATGGATCAGGTAGCAGAGCTTACAACAAATCCAATTAGCACAGAAATAGAAACAAATGTTAAAAATGGCACAGGTTTGCGGACTGATTTTGGAAGAACAGAGATTGACCGTGACCGGAACATCATCAGTGAATTGCATAATTTATTAGATAAAGCACAATTTAATGGAAATATCGTTATCCCTGTGCACATTGGGCAAGAACGAATTGACGAAATTGTAGTAAATGCTAATAAGCGCAGGGATTACAGAAGTGGAGGTCGTTAAATGCTGGGAGATAATTACATCGAAATAAATGGAGTTAAGCTGACTCCATCAACATTTGATTATCAAATTGCCGCTGTTGAGACAGTTAATCAGTCGGAAGCTGGTACGGATATTGTCATTACAAGCAGGTTGGCAAAATATACATTTAATGCAAGCTGGACAGGGATCGATTCCTCTTTGCTGGATACAATCGAAGGCTTCTGCCTCGAGAACACTGTCACGCTAAAATACAAAGAAAAGGAATATACATGCAGAGCGCGTGGTGCTGCACCTAGACTCCTTGGCAAATCGTATAAATACAGACGGTCCGATGGATTATGGGATGTTAATTTAACCTTTACACAGATATAGGAGATATAAATATGTATGATGTATCGGAGGAATTTAAAACTGCATCAAAAAATCCGGTACTGTGTTTTGACCTGAGAGGGTATGTAGGATCAGTGCCATTTTCGCAAGATAACATATTGGATGGCAGTTTTACGGTAACCAATCAATGCAGCGATGATACTAATGTAAGCATCGGCACTGTATATATTGGAGAGTTAAGTGCTACCTTCCAGAATCTTGCTTTGAACCGGTACGAATGGTATGGGATAGATATTGTACCTTATTTTGGTATCCAATTGACTGATGGAAATTATGAGTACATACCGCTTGGCATTTATCGTGTTTCAGAAGCTACTTTTGGTTTATCAGGGGTGGCTGTTAAGGCTTATGACTATATGTCATTATTTAATATAGACATGGTCGCTGACACAACCAATGGACTGCCATATGATATGTTACAGATGGCTTGTACGAAATGTGGAGTGCAGCTTGGTATGCGACAGGCAGATGTAGAAGCATTACCCAATGGCAGAACGGAACTGGGCCTTTACACTGAAAATGACATAGAGACTTGGCAGGATTTTATATCTTGGCTGTCTCAGGCATTAGGTGGCTTTGCCACGATGGACCGGCAGGGGCGTCTAATCATTAAGACGTACAATCAGGATATTGTAGATACGATCGGGTATGAAGAGAGATACAACGGAAGTACTTACAGCAACTATGTAACGCGCTATACAGGACTGTCAGTCGTTAATATCGAAGATCAAACGACGTCTTATTACGGATTGGAGCAAGATGATGGACTTACCATGAATCTTGGATCCAATCCCTTTTTGCAGTATGGGACTGACCAGGAAAAAAACAATATCAGAAAAAACATATTAAATGCGATCAGTAAAATTAACTACGTACCATTCGATGTGAAGATTGCCGGAAATCCAGCATATGACCTTGGTGATGTGGTTTCGTTCAAAGATGGATTTGCTGACGACGGTAAATTATATTGTATAAATAAATTTGTTTTTAATTTCAATGATAATCATGAAATAAAGGGAGTTGGAGCAAATCCTTCGCTTGCGTCTGCAAAATCAAAAACTGATAAAAATCTATCTGGATTGGCATCTAAAGCTGCGGAGAAAGATACCATTTTTTATAATTTTGAAAATTCTCAAGACATCATTATTGAGAATAACGAAAAAGAAAAAATAATAAACATGCACGTTGTTGCAAGAAAAGATGCAAAAGTAGAATTTCAAGCTGAAATTTTATGTGATGCAACAATAATTGAAGATAATCTTTCAATGATAGCAGTTATTACTTATGAGAAAGACCATAGTGAACTGACCTATTATCCGGAAGAAACATGGATAAAAGGC
Organism: uncultured Lachnospiraceae bacterium; assembly: GCA_947631605.1. Taxonomy (GTDB): domain Bacteria; phylum Bacillota; class Clostridia; order Lachnospirales; family Lachnospiraceae; genus CANRMC01. Next base: position 20,562 of record CANRMC010000028.1, on the reverse strand, counting down.
AAGCATATCTTAAGCCTTTACTATGTGATGGAAATAAAAGAAAACACTTACATGGACTGGGACGTATATCTGACCGCTTCTGGTGGATCTATCGTAATAGCTGCATCCGAAGCCAGGGCAACGATCAAAGGGCAAGGCCTTGTTGCAGGCGGCGCCGAATGGGACGGTACGATCACAATCGAAGAAGAGATCCCGCTCATCCCGATCAAGCCGGCAAACAATATCAAGGTTAAGAAGATGACGGACGAGGCGAACGCAGCAGTCCAAAAGCCGTTTGGTGGAAGCTTCAGCGAGATTTTTGTGAAAATACCAATAAATTACACATCAAATATCCGGATACGGACCCTTGACGATAATTTTGTCATACAGCCGGTTACAGTGACAAAAACCTTTAGCCTGAGCGATATGGAACAAAATGAATACATATCAGATGATTTGCACGTCAGAACGGAATATCAGGCAGCAGGCGAGCCTGCTGAGATCGATACCGGATACCGGAAGGATATCCAGATAAATAAAGAAATGTTTGAAGAAATCAATGGAATAGAGGTGGCAGTGAATGAAATATCTCCTGAAGGATGATGAGAATGTATACACGGTAGCAGAAGGACAGCTCCAGCCGGTGGAATATGACACGATCACCGCAGATCTCTTCAGTCAGTATGGTACGGATACGGAACCGGAAACGGATCTGATACTGCAACTTACGCATCCGGTCATCTTATGCTTTAGCGATAATGATTTCACTGCTGAAGCTAAGATATCGGCGACACCACGTATGCCGCAGGTATTAACGTCTGCATGGCAGGCGTTTGATGATACGGTTGTGGGGATCAAAAATATAACCTTGACCGGCAGCGATAACATCAAATGCCGGTTCCGGTTTGAAGAGACTGGAGATTGGATGATCTGGAATGTTGACTCTTCCGGGTGGCAGGCAGCAGGATCAAATGATTGGAACACAAAGGGCGAGGTAGAGGTTGCGACAGACTATCCGGAGCAGATCGCCGGCGTACAGCTCCAGTTTTTATTTGAGACGCAGGAAGACTATATCAATGAAGCAGTTGTATATTACATAAATGTCAAGGAGGAATAAAAATGCTTAAAGGTAAAGCCAAGATCGAATTAACGAATATACACACAGGGTTAAAAGAAACGATCGAAGAAAATAACATGTTTACAAAGGGACTGGAATATACGCTGAATGCGTTGGAGCAGTTTCCGGAATCTATCAACAATGTACAAAATTCATCCAGCACATCATGTATGTATCCGATAGTGGAAAATCTCCTTGGAGGAGTTATGCTGTTTAGCGGGAAACTTGAAGAAAACGAAGAAAATATATATCCTCCGACAGAAAAAGATGGCATAACAATGACTGGCTGTGCAAATACCTCAGTTAATGACGTTGCGGAGCAGAAATTCAGAGGAAGTTTCAACGAAAATGAGTCTGGAAAAAATGAGGACGGAGGATATACATTTGTTTGGGATTTTGCAACAGACCAGGCGAACGGAACAATAGCTGCATTATCGCTGGTACCAGCATGCGCGGGAATAAACGGAATTAACATGGATAAAAGCACATTGCGTCATGGATATGGAATGCAAAGAACCAATAAGGGACAGGCGACATCAATGCCAAATAATTATTATTCGATTGAAACAATCGAATATACCGTGGTAAACAAAGAAATATGGAGAAAAATGCTGAAAAATCAAAAAGCAGCTGAAGGTGAGAAAAGAATAACATTAGGAGCTGAGGGGGATATTAATTTTTCGTACTTAATTAAAGGATATGATTTAGGTAACAATATAATAAAAATGGCTCATGTAGAGGCGCAAGAAGGTAAGCTGATATTGTTTGTTTATAATTTAAAATTTGCAAATAATAAGGTCGGGCTGAATGATGTTAGATATCAGGCAACGTCGATTGACAATATTACAAGCGTGGAATTAACAGAGAATGGAAGTGGTTTTTTCGGGCAGATAGAGAGCTACGATTATTTTTATGTTTTTGGTATTGACGACGATACATATATGGTCGGTCGGTATTATGATTATACGGAGCCGACACAGTCGGAAGATGGAAAATTAGGAAAAAGCACGCACAAGATCATGATGGTAGATATCAAAAATAAAACTGTGAAAGAACAGCAAGAAAAAGAACTACCATACATGAGGGACAATAGTAGAAGAAACACATATGTTACATATATTAAAGAAAGAAAAGAACTGTTATTTGGTGGATGCCAAAAATATGAAAATGAAATTGGAGAATGGAAAAATCTGAAATATTGCCTAGCCGTAAATGTAGACAATTTTAGCGACAAAAAGGAAATATTAGTTGAAAGTGACAATGATATAACGATGTTTAATATGCCGGCGGTTCAAATGATCAAAGGCAGATATAGTTTATATAATGGAAACATTGCAGAATATTATATTGATAAAGGAAATCAGGAAGTCAAAGAATATAACAATATATCATCAGACCCATTGCTCGGTGCAACTAATCATAATGCATCGGCACTAGCAGAAATTAACGGTGCAATTGCATACTACATTAATACATACAATGATAATACAATTAGTATATCAAAATCAATGATCGGAACAATATTGATGACGGTTAACAATTTGGAAACACCGGTAGAAAAAACCGCCGATAAAACAATGAAGATCACATACACAGTAAGGGAGGTGCAGGAAGATGAATAATGTCAAAGAGGTTAAAACAATAGTAACAGCATTTTTTGCCGCACTATCCAGCTGGCTGGGGATCCTTTTCGTGCCGGTCATGGTCCTTGTATCATGCAACGTGATTGATTACATAACCGGCCTGATAGCGGTCAAGTACCGTGATGACAGCCTCTCATCCTATAAGAGCATAAAAGGGATCTGCAAGAAGGTCGGCATGTGGATCCTGATACTGATAGGCTTTTTCATAGACAAAATGATCCAGTACAGCATAAAAACCGTAGGTCTTAATATACATTTTACCTTTATCGTCGCCTGCGTCGTGTCAGTATGGCTGGTTCTTAATGAGATGTTGAGCATCCTCGAAAACCTGAAAGACATCGGCACACCGCTTCCACCGTTCCTTCTTAAAATTGTAAAGTATATGAAAAATGAAGTGGAAAAAGAAAGCAAAGTGGAAGGAGATGAAAAGAATGAAGATCATTGATGTATCAACCTATCAGGGAGTTATTGATTGGGAAAAGGTAAAGAACTTCAGCAATCCAAAAGAAGAATGCAATCAAGAATATTAATAAGATCTATGTCGGTTAAGAAATAAAAAAATAGCATAGCACTTTTAAAAATTGAAATATTAAAAAAATGTGATATACTATTCTTGGTCTAAGATGTGTATAACACATGGTAAAAGCGCATCGAAACTATTACCGTAGTTACAATGCGCTTTTTAGTTAATATATAAATAGGAAGAAATAAGTTATTAGTTTACGTGGAAGGCGGTCCGGATGGCGAGGCTTCCGCCTCCATGCGTTATCTTTCCCAGCGGTATTCTATGCCGTATAAAGAAGTTATCGCAACGCTGACCGACATCGGTACGGAGGAATTGGCGCATTTTGAGATCATCGCCGCAATTGTTTATCAGCTGACGAAAAATCTCAGCATGGAGGAGATCAAGGCTTCCGGTTTTGATAAATACTATGTCGATCATACCATTGGTATTTATCCGCAGTCCGCAGGCGGGGTTCCGTTCAATGCCTGTGAATTTCAGGTAAAAGGCGATATTATCACAGATTTGGTAGAGGATATGGCTGCAGAGCAGAAAGCCCGCTCCACCTATGACAATCTGCTTCGCCTCTGCAAAGACTATCCGGATGTATATGAGCCTTTGAAATTCCTGCGGGAAAGAGAGATCGTTCACTTCCAGAGATTCGGTGAAGCACTCCGGATCACGCAGGATAAGCTGGATGAAAAGAATTTCTATGCATTCAACCCATCCTTCGATACCAAGGCGCCTTGTCTGTCTGACAGCAAATGCAACTGTAATCAGAATTAATAAAAAAATCTGATTTGCACAGGAAAGTGTAAGACTGCAACTCTTAGTTGCTAAAAAGCAACTAAGAGTTGGTTGTTTTTTCAGACCTATGTATGTATTGTATGTTTTGAATTTTTTGCAATTCTTATCCGGAGTTGGACAAGCTATGTACGTTTTGGCTGGTTGAATGATGATATGAATATTACTTACCGGAGGAATAAGAAGGAATGAATGAAAGTGAGATATTGATTGGTAAACGCCTGTCAGAACTCCGTATTGAAAATCACTTGACGCAGGAAGAACTTGCGGAGCGTCTGGATGTAAGCAGACAGGCGATTTCCAAATGGGAATCAGACAAAGCGATTCCCAATATTGAGAAAATGCTCAAAATTTCAGAATTATATGGAGTAAGCGTAGACTTCTTGTTAAAAGGAAATGCTTCGGATTTAGAAGCGAAAGAGAAAATAACGGCTGTTTCCGAGGAGCAGAAGGAAGCAGGAGAGAAAGCAGGAGAGACGGCAGGAAGAAAAATAAAGGAGACAAACCTCTGTATATGGTTTGCATTGTTTCTGACAGGGGTATTGTGTTTGTTTTCCCTTATTATCGTAGGAACTCTGATGTGGAATCATCTTTTTCGGACAGATAATAAGATTCAGGGCATTATGTATGTAGATTCTGTCTATGAGCAATATACAAAAGCAGATGTTATCATGCAGGATTCACAGGGAAAAGACGTCAGGAAAACTCTGTGGCTGGATGCAAAGGGAATCCGTGAAAATGACTGGGTGCAGGGTTATGAAGCTGTGGATGGTAAGACCGTCAGGATCAAAACCCGCTATAATATCAAAACTATGCTTGTTCCGGCTCTCTTTACGATTGTTTTTATAATTATATTGACATTACTGTGCATGGAGTTGAGAAGAAGGCATGAAAAAAGAAATATGGAATAAGGCTGCATGGCTCTTATTTATAACGGCGTGCATTTCGCTATTTTTTCTGGGATTTTTTCTCTTTTTTATGAAGGAAAAACAGTCAAAGGCGAGGCTGTCCGTTCCGGAGAATACAACGCCTGTTGTTCTGGGCGGATTGGAATTTTATGTTCCTTCAGCATATACCTGCATAACGGGGAACGATGAAGACATTTTGATCTATCAGGAAGATTCATTCAAAATGCGTGTGCAGGTATCAGATACATCTTTTGAGGAGCGGTTATCAAAAAAGGAGGAAAAGGCAGCAGAACTTACGGAGGCGGGCTGCCGTCTGATCGGGAAACCGGAAGAAAAAACTCTGGGGAATCATTTATTCCTTTGCTATACCTTGTATATGGATGACAGTATTCAGTATCTGGTTTACGTTTCTGCCATAAACCGGAAATCTATCGGAACCTTGATCTCAATGGAAGATAAAGATCTTCAGCAGGCGCTTCAAATACTGGATTCGATTTTTGGTCTTGTGCAGGAAACAGAGAAGGCAGACAGTACGATATATGACCTCATGTTTTATCAGACCGATCTTACATGCAGCAGTGAATTAACAGAGGGAGTCATTGAAATACCTGCAGAAAACAGGCGCTTCATCTATTCGGTACCGGAGGGTTACCATAGTGACGGCAGCTATTCAGATGAGGGAACATACAGTGAAACCCTTCATTCCAGCGGAGATAATATCCTTGTGAATATTTCTCTGATTAAGGGTGACGCAGCGTATATAAAAGAACAGATGTCTGAAGGACTGGACAGGAATGAAAAGTTAGAAGAAACTGAAATTCTTGACCGGATGGTCTGCTACTCTGAAAGCGATCAGACATACATCCTGGAAGATACAATACATATATACTCATTTAAGGCAATGCTTGATCTGGAAGGGTACGGAGTGTACTCAGTAAGCGGCTGGTCTTATACCAATCCAAGCGCTGCCGAACTGGAAACATATCTGGATTTTCTTATGCCGCATGAGGATTCCGGATATATAAATAAAAGCTAGCTACATAATTCGTCCTATAGAGAAATCCCTGTCTGACTGCTTTTGGGGGGAATGTCAGGCAGGGATTTTGTCTTTATTGCAATCAAAACGTCTTGGTGATATGATAAGCATAAATTCATCGGGACTTTTGAGCAAAAAACGGAAGGAAGACAGGAAATGTACGACGAAAGATCATTAAAGGCAGAAGATTTTATCAATGACGACGAGATTTTAGATACATTACGGTATGCCGGAGAACATGCTTCGGATCTGACTCTGGCACAACAGATTTTGGAAAAAGCCCGCTTGAAAAAGGGCTTAACTCATAGGGAGGCCTCCCTGCTTCTGGCATGTGAAGATGAAGAAGTCAACAGGCAGATCTTTAGTCTGGCGCAGGAGATCAAGAAAGAATTTTATGGCAATCGGATCGTCATGTTTGCGCCTCTTTATCTCTCCAATTATTGTGTAAATGAATGTCAGTATTGTCCGTATCATCACAGGAACAAGCATATTACAAGAAAAAAACTGACGCAGGAAGAGATCGCGCGGGAAGTCACAGCGCTGCAGGATATGGGACACAAGCGGCTTGCGATCGAAGCAGGAGAAGATCCGGTCAACAATCCGATTGAATATATTCTGGAATGTATCCGAACGATTTACAGCGTGAAACATAAAAACGGTTCCATACGCAGGGTAAATGTAAATATCGCCGCCACAACCGTGGAGAATTACCGGAAATTAAAAGAAGCCGGTATCGGCACTTATATATTGTTTCAGGAAACCTATAACAAAGAACGGTATGAGGAGCTGCATCCTGCGGGACCGAAGCATGATTATGCCTATCATACCGAAGCCATGGACAGGGCAATGGAAGGCGGTATTGATGATGTCGGACTCGGAGTACTTTTCGGTCTGGAATCATACCGGTATGAATTCGCCGGACTTCTGATGCATGCAGAACATCTGGAGGCGGTACATGGCGTTGGTCCGCACACGATCAGTGTTCCCCGTGTGAAGCATGCGGATGACATCGATCCTGAGGTTTTCGATAACAGTATACCGGATTCGGTCTTTATGAAAATCATAGCCTGTATCCGGATCGCCGTTCCTTATACAGGAATGATCATTTCAACCAGGGAAAGCGCATCCTGCCGGAAGCAGGCGCTTGCAGTAGGAATTTCCCAGATAAGCGGAGCCTCCAGAACCAGTGTGGGTGGTTATTATGAAGCCGAACCGGAGGAAGAGAATTCCGAGCAGTTTGATGTAAGCGATAAACGGACGCTGGATGAGGTGGTAAACTGGCTGATGAAACTGGGTTATATTCCGAGTTTCTGTACGGCATGTTATCGGGAAGGACGGACCGGCGACCGTTTCATGACGCTTTTAAAAGCCGGGCAGATTCAGAACTGCTGTCTGCCAAATGCGCTGCTTACCCTTAAGGAATATCTGCTGGACTATGCGTCCGAGGATACGAAGCGTATCGGATATGAAATGATCGAAAAAGAAATCATGGAAGTGCCGAATGAAAAGGCAAGAGAAACATTGAAGAAATATCTTGCCGCTCTGGATGAAGGAAAGCGGGATTTCAGGTTTTAGAGGATAGAAAAATAATATGAAAATAAATCGTTCCGGACAAGAAAATACAATGAATCAGGTTCCTTCTGCAGATCGTGTGCATATCAGTTTTTTTGGAAGAACCAACGCGGGAAAATCCAGTCTGATGAACGCTCTCACCGGACAGGAGGTTGTTCTTGTTTCGGAAATCAGGGGAACAACTACGGATCCCGTGGGAAAAACCATGGAGATTCTGCCTTTGGGACCGGTGGTTCTGACAGATACTCCCGGACTGGATGATGACAGCCGTATCGGAGAGGCGAGAGTGAAACGCACCATGCAGATTCTTGAAAAAACCGATATTGCCGTATTAGTAGTTGACATAACTTTGATTTCTGAGGGAACAGAAAGCAGATTTTCAAAATACGAGCGGGAAATGCTGAATCTTTTTCAATCGGCAGACATTCCTTATTTCATTGTTTTGAATAAATGCGAATCCACAGCAGAAAATAAAAGGAAAGAAATTGCAGAAAATCTTACCGCGGATGAGAGATTGGAGCGGCAGAAGATTTACTTTGTATCGGCGAAAACCGGAGAAAATCTTACAGAATTGAAAGAAGCGTTGGGACATATCGAACTTTCGGAACGGGAAACGGACGTTATTATCCGGGACAAGCTGCAGGCAGGAGATATTGCGGTTCTTGTGGTTCCTATCGATGCGTCTGCGCCGAAAGGGCGGTTGATACTTCCGCAGCAGCAGACCATTCGGGATATATTGGAAAAAGGCGCAATGGCATACGTAGCACAGGACACCCAGCTCCTGGAACTTTTATCCACTTTAGCGAAACCGCCGAAAGTGGTGATTACGGATTCTCAGGTTTTTCATAAAATAAAGGAACTGGTTCCACAGGATATTTATCTCACGTCATTTTCCATTCTTTTTGCCAGAAAGAAAGGAAATCTAATGTTATATGCACAAAATGCGAAAAAACTTGCAATTCTTCCGGCGGGCAGTAAAATATTGATCTCAGAAGCCTGCACGCATCACAGGCAGTGCGGGGATATCGGAACGGTGAAGCTTCCGGCGTGGATCCGGGCGTTTACCGGAAAGGAATTTGATTTTTCCTTTTCATCCGGCGGGACATTTCCGGAAGATCTGTCGGCGTATGATCTTATTGTTCATTGCGGCGGCTGTATGATAAGCCGCAGGGAAATGCAGGCGCGGATCCGAAGGGTGGAAGAATACAGGGTTCCGATAACAAATTACGGAACATTGATCGCTTATATGCAGGGAATCCTGGAACGGAGCATGGAAATTTTTAAAGACGAAGCAGCGGGTTGGAGCGGGGATAATGAAAGATAAGAAAAAAGAGATCCGAAACAGTATCATAAAGTGGGCGGTTATTTTTATCATTCTTATAATCGTTTATTTTTGGAAACAGGATCTGATCATGGATGCAGTCGAAAATATCAAGTCCATTCCGGTTTATGCCAGCATTTTGTGCGTGGTTATGACTTTGGCATATTTTTCAGTAGAAGGACTGATCATCAGTGATATGACTCGGTATGAGACAAAGAAGTTACCTTGGCATAAAGGTTTTTTGTGCGGACTTTTCTGTGCGTTTTACCGTTTGATCACTCTGGGAAGCGGTTCCGGATTTGCGGAGATTTACTATTATAATTCGAATGGCGTTGCCGTTTCAAAAGGAACGGGAATGACTCTGGTACAGTATACCTTCCAGAAGATCGCGATCGGAATTTTTGGGATCCTTTCTTTTATCTTCTTATATTTCTCCGGACAGAAAGGAATTGTGAAATACTCCGGTTATATGCTGCTCGGAATCAGCGTGATCACAGTGGTAGTTGTTGTTCTGGTTGCGATTGCGGTATCGAAAAAACTGGCGGATATTGTGATCCGTTTAGCGGAGAAATTTCTGAAAGAAGGTACTAAATTTCATTCAAAACTTGACAGTATCAGGAATAATGTTATAAATTTTAACAGTGAAGGCAGAAGGATATGGAGCCACAAAGGGCAGTTCGCATTTATTGTTTTGCTCAACTTTATAAAATTTATCTGTTGGTATTCCATTCCGGGTATTCTGCTTGCACAGCAATTTTCAGTCAGTATTCCACAGTGCATAGCACTGATGGCGGTTACCAACATGATCAGCTGCGTCATGCTGACACCGTCAGGGATCGGTGCGCTGGAATTTGTATTCTGTCTTTTATTTAGTACGATCGTTACAGAAGAGGCAGCAGCGGCATCCCTGATTCTATACCGGTTCTATACATGGATTCTTCCATTTGTTATCGGAGCGGTTATTGCAGGGCTTCACAAAAAAACAAAAGTAATAGAAGGAGAAACACTATGACATCAAATCAAATCGGAATCATCATTGCAATTACAGTCTATCTGTTTATGATGTTGATCATTGGCGCAGTATTTTCCAAAAAGAACAACAGTGTCGGTGATTTCTATCTGGGTGGACGTAAATTAGGTCCGTTGGTTACGGCTATGAGCGCCGAAGCCTCGGATATGAGCTCATGGCTTCTGATGGGCCTGCCGGGACTTGCCTATCTGTCCGGTGTGGCGGACGCAGGCTGGACGGCGATCGGACTTGCAGTCGGTACATATATTAACTGGCTTTTGGTTGCAAAACGTCTCAGAAACTATACGCAGGTGGCAGGAAATTCCATTACAATCCCTGATTTCTTCAAGAATCGTTTTCGGGATAACAGCAACGCCCTGCTTTTGATCGGCGCATTGTTCATCATCATTTTCTTTATCCCGTATACAGCCTCCGGATTTGCAGCCTGCGGCAAGCTGTTCTCCAGTCTGTTTGGTGTCAACTATGAAATAGCGATGATCGTATCTGCGGTCATAATCGTAGGATATACTACTACAGGCGGATTCTTAGCAGCTTCATTCACAGACTTTATCCAGTCCATTATCATGACGATCGCTTTGATCATTGTATTAACATATGGAATTTCCACTGCGGGCGGTTGGAATGCAGTTATGGATAACGCACAGTCTTTAGCCGGTTTCTTCAGTCTGAATCAGACATATAATAATGCTGCGGATGCAGCGCAGACATATCCGGTTCTTAATATGGTGACTATGATGGCATGGGGACTTGGATATTTCGGTATGCCGCATATCCTGCTTCGTTTCATGGCGATTGACGATTCCAAGAAATTAAAGCTGTCCAGACGTGTGGCTTCCGTATGGGTTGTGATCTCCCTTACAATCGGTGTATTTATCGGTATCGTAGGACGTGCCATGACCTCAGCCGGAGCATTGGAAAATCTGGTAGATATGTCCAATCCGACATCTTCCGCAACCGCGGAGACTATCATTGTAAAGATTGCCGACCTGATCAGCCGTCATGGATTTGGCTTTGCGCTGGTTGCAGGACTGATCCTCGCCGGTATTCTGGCTTCTACCATGTCAACGGCAGATTCCCAGCTTCTGGCGGCTTCTTCCGCAGTTTCCCATAACATTATTGAAGATGTGCTGCATATCAACCTGAGTGAAAAGAAGAGTATGCTGGTAGCAAGAATTACCCTGGTTGTTGTTGCGATCGCCGGCGTTATCATAGCATATAATCCAAACAGCTCGGTATTTAATATCGTATCTTTTGCGTGGGCAGGTTTTGGCGCCGTATTCGGACCGGTAATTCTGTTCGCTCTGTTCTGGAAACGTACAAACCGCTGGGGCGCCCTTGCCGGAATGATCACCGGAGGCGCTATGGTATTTATCTGGAAATATGCAGTTCGTCCGCTGGGTGGCGCATGGGATGTATATGAGCTGCTTCCGGCATTCATCGTAGCCGCTCTGTTTATCGTGATCGTGAGCCTCGTTACTCCGGCTCCGTCTGCAGAGATAACGGAAGAATTTGAAAAAGTAAAAGCGATGAATTAGAGATCAGGATTTGGATTTTTTGTTCTGCGGAACATAAAAAATCTTAGATTCTTCGATGACTTTATAAATACCATTTGTATAGTCAATAATTATAACATTACAATTCCTTTGTAGTCCTCCGGACCAGAAATCAGGAATACCATGTTTTTTAACATGACACATAAGAGCCTTGTTGATAGCGCCATGGGCGACGATCATAACCCGATGAAACCCATGCGCTGCCAGAGGCTCTATTGTATTCTGCATAAATGAGGCAGCCCTTTTACAGAGCGCTTCCAGTGTTTCACCGTTCGGAGCCGGCACATAAAGTTCCGGACGTTCAAAGAAATATTGAAAGGTGGAACCCGGCATCTGATTCAATTCCTCCTGCACATGTCCTTCATAATCGCCGAAAGACAGTTCTTTTAACCGGTCGTCGGTCCGTATTTCAATATCACGCGTTCCGCGGATCGCTTTTGCAGTGCATAAAGCGCGCTGCAGTGGACTGGAGTAAATAATGTCAAATTCCGTATCTTTTAGATTTTCTCCTGTTTCCACAGCAAGGTCGATCCCTTTTTGCGTAAGCGGGATATCTGAACGTCCTTGCAGGCGTTTTTCAATGTTCCATACGGTCTGTCCGTGTCTTACGATGTAAATTTCCATATATCAGATTCCTTTATGTATTATATATTTTCTATCTGCCAGTATCAGATTCCTTTATGCATTATATATTTTCGATCTGCCAGTCGATCGGTTCTGCTCCATGCGAAACCAGAAAGTCGTTTGTCTGACTGAAATGTTTGCAGCCGAAGAAACCCCGGTAAACGGAAAGCGGACTTGGATGAGGCGCCTCCAGGATCAGATGATTCGGATTGGTAAGCATATATTTTTTCCTGCGGGCAAATCCGCCCCAGAGTAAAAAGACGATCGGCCGGTCCTGCTTATTTACAATATTGATAACAGCGTCTGTGAACTGTTCCCAGCCCTTATTCTGATGAGATGCCGCCTGATGTGCCCGCACCGTGAGAACGGCGTTCAGAAGCAGTACGCCCTGCTTGGCCCATTTTACAAGATAACCGTTGTTCGGGATGTAGCACCCAAGGTCGTCATGCAATTCTTTATAGATATTTACGAGTGAAGGAGGAACCTCCGTACCCGGTTTTACGGAAAAACACAGACCATGAGCCTGACCGGGTTCGTGATACGGATCCTGGCCGATGATGACGCATTTTACATTATGCAGGGGCGTTAAATGAAAGGCATTAAAAATATCGTCTCCCGGTGGGTAAATAGTTTTTGTTGCATATTCCTGTCCGATAAACTGAAACAGCTCACGATAATAGGGCTTGCTGTATTCCGGCTTCAGTTCGGCAGCCCAGTCATTTGTAATTGGCGGCATAGTCCGCACCTCCGTATCTTTTAGAATGAATATAAAAAGTTTAGCATAAATGTGGTTGACATACAATCTTTTATATGTTAGATTCTTAAATATAAATTATAGCAAAAGCGTTGAAGAGGAATAGTAAGGATTTTGAATTCTTCAGAGAGCTGCCGGCTGGTGTGAGGCAGCGTAGGATAAGTTCTGAACTCGCCTTGGAGCTGCCCGTTGAACCGCGGTGGCAGGTATGAAGAATGATCGGCGTGCAGGAAGCGGCACGTTACATATTGCACAGTCTGTCATGAGCTGCAAAGTAGACCGGGACGGAGCCTGACCGTTACAGCAGGAGGATATAAGATGTTACAATCCGTATCTGTAAAGAGTGCATACAATATGTATGAATTAGAGTGGTACCGCGTATAACTTGCGTCTCTAACAATAAAATAGAGATGTGAGTTTTTTTATTGCACGGTAACTATCATCAAACGGCTTGTATATCTGCAACATGAATTGGAGGTATTTGATATGAAAAACTACAACCATTACAAACGAGGCTATTATATGCCGCCGGAACAGTCTGTGGACTGGGTAAACAAGGAGTATATTGATAAAGCGCCTGCATGGTGCAGCGTGGATTTAAGAGATGGTAATCAGGCGCTTATCGTACCGATGAGTCTGGAAGAAAAACTGGAGTTTTTCAAGGAATTAGTGAGGATCGGATTTAAGGAGATCGAGGTCGGCTTCCCGGCAGCTTCCGATACGGAATATGAATTCTGCCGGAGACTGATCGAAGACAACCTGATTCCGGATGATGTAACCATTCAGGTTCTGACACAGGCCAGAGAGCATATTATCCGCAAAACTTTTGAAGCAGTGGAAGGCGCAAAGAATGTAGTCGTACATCTTTATAATTCCACGTCTTATGCACAGCGTACACAGGTTTTCAAAAAATCCAAAGAAGAAATCTTAAAGATCGCTACAGACGGAGCAGAGCTTTTGAAGCAGCTGGCTGAGGAGCATGATCTGGATTATCAGTTTGAATATTCGCCGGAAAGTTTTACCGGAACGGAGGTTGACTATGCGCTTGAGGTATGTAATGCGGTTATCGATGTGTGGAAACCGACGCCGGAACGCAAAGTGATCATCAATCTTCCGGCAACCGTAGAGATGTCCCTTCCTCATGTTTACGCCAGCCAGATCGAATACATGAGCAAGCATATGAAAGATCGGGAAAACGTTGTTCTTTCCCTTCATCCGCATAATGACAGAGGCTGCGGCGTAGCAGACGCGGAACTTGGAATCCTTGCCGGCGCAGACCGTATCGAGGGTACTTTGTTCGGAAACGGTGAACGAACCGGAAATGTGGATATCATAACCCTTGCAATGAATATGTATACCCATGGAGTGGATCCGCAGCTTGATTTCTCGGATATGCCTGCAATCGCAGAAAAATATGTGAGACTGACAGGCATGCATATTTACGAACGTCAGCCATATTGTGGACAGCTGGTATTTGCAGCATTTTCCGGCTCTCATCAGGATGCGATCGCGAAAGGTATGAAGTGCAGGGAAGAGGATCCGGATAAAATGTGGACAGTACCTTATCTTCCTCTTAATCCGGAAGATATCGGCAGAAAGTATGACGGAGACGTTATCCGGATCAACAGCCAGTCCGGAAAAGGCGGTATCGGTTATCTGCTGGAGACAAAATACGGCTTCAGCCTTCCGCCAAAGATGAAAGAAGATGTAGGATATACAGTGAAAGGCATTTCCGACCACTCCCATAAGGAATTGAAAGCGGATGAAGTTCTGGAAGTATTCAAGAATACCTATATCAATATAACGGATCCGATCCGGATCATTGAGTGTCACTTTAAGCAGGAAGACGGAATTTCAACCGAGATCACGATTGACCGTTCCGGCGTCAGAAAAGTATATCATGGCAAAGGAAACGGACGGCTGGATGCGATCAGTAATGCTATCATGCGGCATTTTAATATTTCATTTTCACTGGTTACATATGAGGAGCATGCGTTGGAGGTGGGTTCTGATTCCAAGGCCTGCGCATATGTAGGAATACAAGTAGACGGAACCGATAAAGTTGTATGGGGAGCAGGTATCATGACGGATATTATCGACGCATCCGCATGGGCGCTGATCAGTGCTATCAACCGTTACCTGAATCAATAAACAAGGGGTTACAAAAGGAGGAGTAAAAAGTGCCGGAAAACGTATTTGATGAAAAAGCAGAATATCTGGTCAAGGTCCGGGATGCCGTAATCGAACGGGATAATCTGGAGGAGCAGCTCGATCAGATGAAGCAGAATATGAAGAAACTGACGAGGAGTATTTCGCAGGAGGAAAAATCCATTCAGGATGAGATCCAGTCTACGGTACGGAAAAGGAAGCAGGAACTGGAAGCCGGATATGATAAGCATTTAGATGAAAACCGTTCCCGCCGGAAGTCGGTCGCTGCAAAAAAGGAAAAGAAAAAGAATCAGAAAATGAATGCCCGTATGGAGAAGGAGACGAAACATATCAAGGTGAAAAACCGCGATCTGGAAACGGATTTAAAGAGTCTCTTCAAGAAAAATAAAGTTCCGTCCTTCTGCAAGAGCAAGTTTTACTATATTATGTTTATGCCAAGCGGGATCAGCGAGATCATAAAAATGATCCTTGGTTTTCTCGTGATCTATGGAGCATTTCCGGCGCTGCTTACGTTTTTACTCCGGAAGTTTTTATTGCAGGGGATGCCGGAGAATAAGATGATGTTATATTCTGTCATCATTCCTGCGGCATGGATCATTATATTCCTGATCATATATTTCCTTATTTATACCAGAACGAAGATCCGTCATCTGGAGGTGATTCAGGAAGGCAGAAAGATACGGGATTCTATCCGCGCAAATGACAAAGAGGCGGCGGCTATCCGTAATTCCATTAATAAGGATAAAGATGAAAGCATTTACAACCTTTCTTCTTATGACGATAAGCTGAAGGAGATCGATTCCGAGGCGGATGCGATCAATCAGGATAAAAAGGCGGCGCTTAAGACTTTTGAGGAAGAAACAAAGGTGGCGATCATTGATGAGATCAACGGAAGAAGGCTGGAAACTCTGAATAATATGAAACAGGAAAAACAGTCCTTAGAAGAACAGATCAGTCAAACGGAGGATCTTCTTTCTGAGAAGTCCCTCGCGATCACAAATCAGTATGCTTCTTATATAGGTGAGGATTTCTGTAAGAAAGA
Organism: uncultured Lachnospiraceae bacterium; assembly: GCA_947631605.1. Taxonomy (GTDB): domain Bacteria; phylum Bacillota; class Clostridia; order Lachnospirales; family Lachnospiraceae; genus CANRMC01. Next base: position 4,508 of record CANRMC010000028.1, on the reverse strand, counting down.
TAAATTAGACGATTTGATCGCAATTATGGAAGAGGGAACTGCAGCTACAGTTTCAGAAGCCATAGCTGCATATAAAGGTCAGAAAACATCAAAATAATCGATTGCACCCGAAATTGCATTCGCGATACAGTCAGCCAGAAGCATTACCGTATGGAGTCTTGTGCTTTGCAGAAGGTTGTGGCTGTTCGAACCAGATACATTTACTATGCCGGTGATAGATATATCTCCTATCGCCGGCAGTTTTTTATTTACCCCTTTTCCCGGTGCGATGGGAGAGTCGGATAAAGTGATATATCCAACGTGGCGGGGGATTCCCAAGGCTGCATCAACGGCGATAACGAAAGGGTTTTCCAGGCGTTCGTAGATGTTTCGTATAACCTGCCGGATATTCAGCGCATGGACAGGGGCGGAAAGAGTGCCGAGAATCACACATTTATCATCAATAAATTTGAGTTTTTCCCCTACCAGAGGTCCGAGACAGTCGCCGGTAGCACGATCAGTACCGATACATAGAACAACAAGGGTGCGGTTTGTAAAATCTATCTGTTTAAGCAGGTGAATCAGATCCTGAGTAAGATTCTGATTGACGCTTCCGTCCAGCGTATCATAATAGGACAGATTCACGTCCAGCAATTGATTCATAGTATCTCCTTTAAGTCCAAAGCTGTAGTTATTGTTAATATATGCAGAGAGTATTAACAAGTTTCAAGGGAAATATTCGGAGTTCCCTGCAGGAAGCGGTATCGAATTCTGCGAATGAAAAAACGTCTCAGGCGACAGAATATGAGCCTTATATATTCTTTCAGGTGGTAATTTAACCTTTAAGAAGAAAGAAAGGCGGGACAATTATGATAGAAGTAATCTATGACAGAGACAAGCAGGAAAAAGATGAGAGCGGACAAAAAGAAAAAAATTCATTTAAAATGCCGAAGAATATACGTCAGATGGGAACACCGAATCCAAACAAACGGATATATATTGAAGATTATGTAGTGACCTATCTGAATTACATATCAAGACCGGGAAGCACCCACGCCAGAGGAGCGATTCTTCTCGGAACAGTGCAGAATACGGATAACGGGATGATTATTTTCATAAGCGGAGCAGTCGATGCGCAGAATATTGAATTTGATCTGGATGAAAACACATTTTCAAGGGAAATCTGGGCGGATATTTATAAAGACGTAAAGGACAATTTCCCGGAACTTTCCGTAGTCGGCTGGTTCCTTTCCCGAATGGGTTTTTCAACCGCGATAAATGATAAGATTACCAAGATCCATGTAGATAATTTTCCGGGAAGTGATAAAACCCTCTACGTCTATGATTCTCTGGATGACGACGAGGCATTTTATCTTTTTGAGCGGGGCGAACTGAGGAAACAGAAGGGATATTATATTTATTATGCCAAAAATGAAGCCATGCAGAATTACATTATCAAGCAGAAAGGCGATCTGGAAGAAGCACGTGATAATGTTGTAGAACTGCGGGACAGCGCCCTCATCAAGAATTTCAGGGAAAAGAATGAAAAGTACAAACCGGCGGAGAAAAAATCTTCCATGAACTTTGTTTATGCGGCAGGCTCCCTTGTAGTGGTCGCGCTCCTTGCAATCGGAATATCTGTGGTTAATAATTACGATAAGATGAAAAACATGGAAATTTCCATTAACCGTCTGGAGCTTGCTTCCGGTGAGAATGCTTCCGAGACAGAAGATGATCTGGCAGAGGTGGCGGTTCTGGAGCTTGCAACGGATGCTACAAGTGAGAATCCGGGCGACAGTCTGAGCGAAGCATCAACTGAAACGCCGTCAGAGGATATGTCTTCTGATACGGAAGAACCTTTGCAGGTCAGTGAAGAAGGCTCTACGGAGGAAATACCGGCAGGAAATGATCCGGATAATGAAGACGGCGAAAATGACGTAACTACAGAGGAACCGGGCGAACCGACCACCGAACAGAGCCTTCCGGCAATGACAGACGGGAATCCGACGTATTACGAAGTTCAGGCCGGAGATACCCTTACCTCCATATCCATGAAAAACTTTGATTCCATTGCATATATTGACGCAATTGCAGAGGCAAATCATATGTCGGTGGATGATAAGATCTATGCTGGACAGAAGATCATTATCCCATCGATTCATTAAAAACTATGGATAACTGCCTTTGAATATGTTAATATAGATAAGATGTGAGAGATTCGTACATGCGGAGGAAACAATGTCAAAAGATAATATAAAGGAACAGGAAAAAAACGAAAGAAAACATCCATTCAGAAAGCAGAACGGAAATGTGATCGAAGTGAAGGGTTCTGAAGAAGCCGCAGAAAGAAATGAGCAGGTAAGACTGCATGTGAATCGGCAGAAAAGGATTATTCTGCTTTTACTTGTCCTTCTTTTGATCGTGGCGGTATGTATGCTCCGCTTTTTTGCAAATCGGGAATATAAGGGATATAAAGTGCTGCATACCAATGAAACGGTCTACGAAACAAATTCCGAATACATGGAATTCGGAGGCAATCTCCTGAAGTATACGCCGGACGGCGTTTCTTATATCAATGCCGATGGCGATATTGTCTGGACGGCAGGCACGGATATGAAATCTCCGATTGCTGAAACAAACGGGAATTATGCCGTAGTTGCGGATAAAGGCGGAAATATCGTTCGGGTGTTCAATACGGAGGGGGCAGTCAGCGAGGTGACGATGCCTTACCCGATCTGCGATATTGACGTGGCAGATCAGGGGGCGTTTACCGTCATTCTGGAAAGCGATAAAACCAATTATGTAGATATGTACAGCAGTACAGGCACACAGATTTATGAGTTTAAGACATCCATTGATAAAAGCGGTTATCCGATTGATATTTCTATCTCCGATGACGGCAAGAAGCTGTTTACCAGTTATTTCTTTATGGATGGTATTGAAACGAAGATTAATCTTACGGCTTATAATTTTGACGAGGTAGGGCAGAATGCGAATGCAGACCGTATGGTGGGCGGATTTACATTCGACGAAGAACTGATCCCGAAAGTGGAGTTTATTTCCAATGATGTCGTTGCAGCATTTTCGGACAGTCATATCTTTATTTACGCCATGAAGGAAAAACCGCGGGAACAGGCTGCCATTACATATGGAAATGAAATAAAAAGCATTTTTTATAGTGAAGATTTTGTCGGAACGATTGAGGATAGTAATGATCCGGAGGGCGAGAAGTATGTGATGAAAGTCTATGACCTGAAGGGAAACCTCAAATTTACATATCCGTTTACCTTGGAATATGACAGGATATATGCTTCCGATAAAGAAATCATCATAACCGGCGGCATGGATTGTCTGATCGTGTCAAAGAATGGAAAAACAAAATTTTCCTACACGTTTGATACCCAGATTAAAAATATGATACCTTCCTCCGGAAATCTGAAATACATTGTGACTTTTGATAACAGAACCGAAACGATTAAATTAAAGCCAAAGGATTCAAAGGAGAAATAACATGAACGCCTTAACAATTGCCGTTATTTTGATATTTATCATCTGTATGGTAATTGGTTATATGAAAGGTTTATTTCGATCTGTGCTGGGAACCGCGGCGACTTTTATCGCCCTGTTCCTGGCATATTTCATTACACCGTTCGTAAGCCAGCTGATCATTAACCATACAGTCGTGGATGATTATATTGATGACAGAGTATATTCTGTGATTCAGGAACAAGTAAAAAAACGTGCGGAGGAAAAACTGAAAGAGAGCGGCATACCGGAAGCGCAGGCAAAGTTAAACAACAGCCAGCTGGCGGAGCTTATGAATCTGTCCCTTACCAAAGCGCAGGAGGTGGAAGTGATCCATTCCATGGCATTGCCGGATTATATCAAAACATCTCTGCTGGATAATAATCATGATGAGATATATGCGAAACTGGAGGTCACCAGTATTTATCGCTATATATCCAGATACATCGCATATATGGCGGTTAATTTCATAGCTACCGTTCTGACTTTTGTTCTGCTTCGGCTTTTACTTATCATTTTTACCATTATGGTAAATTCTGCAGTTCGGAACATACCCCTTGTCGCAGGCGTAAACCGTATCGGCGGTATGCTTGCGGGAATGTTGACAGCAGTTTTCGTTTCGTGGATATTTCTTCTGATCTGTTCCGCGGTTTTTGGGGAAACCTGCGACGCCATGATCCAGGAAAATACAATCCTTACAGCCTTGAATGATAAGAATCTTCTGATAAATATTGTGACGGATATTACAGATATTTTATTTTGACAAAAAAGGTGTTGACATATAAAAAGTCTTGTGCTATATTGAACAAGCTGTCGCAAAAAAGAGACAAAAAAATCTTTTAAATATCTGAAAAAAACAATTGACAAATGATCTGCGATTGTGATAATATTTAAAAGCTGTCGCTCAAGAAATTAGACAGTAATCGGAAAGAGTTCTTTTGACAACTTAATAACATGACAGCCCTGAAGATTCTTAAAAGTTAATGAGATAAGAATTTTCTAAG
>CANRMC010000027.1 GCA_947631605.1 uncultured Lachnospiraceae bacterium | reverse complement strand
AATAAATATATAGCAGACGCAGCGGTAACATTTTATGAGATGACCGAAGAAGATAAGATCCGGGAACAGTGCGAAGCCAGAGAAAAGTATAACTGGGATATGTCCTCTGCTGTTGCAAAGGGCAAGCGGGAAGGTAAGGCGGAAGGAATGAAACAGGGCATGGAACGAGGCATCAGGCAGGGCAAAGCGGAAGGTATGAAGCAAGGCATAGAAAAAGGCAAGGCAGAAGGTATAAAGCAGGGTAAGGCGGATGGCATAAAGCAAGGCATAGCTCAGAATCAGGAGAAAATGTCAGAACTAATCAAACGCCTGACTGCCGACAACCGCCTGCAGGAACTGGCAAAATTAGAGACCGATAAGGATATTTTACAGAAACTTATGGACGAATACGGAATATAACGTATACAGCGTAGAAATACTGTGGACAGTGAAAATGTTCGCAGTATTTTTTATTTTGGAGAAAATTAACAGGAAAATTCACATAAACAACATAATTTTTTTGTTGCATATTTTAAGTAAAGTAGTATAATTTTTGTATAATTATGTTTTTTTATCATGTAGTATAGGCGGAGTTTATCCACCTTATGGTAAGAACATAAAAATATGAGAAATAAAATAGTTTGAAATATAAAAAATTAGTAAGATAGGGAGGAAATACATATGCTTCGGAAAAAATCATTAGTAAAGAGAATATTGGCATTTTTGCTGTGTATCTGTATGGTAGTGACATCGGTGGGACTGGATACCGGCATATCCGTTGAGGCGGCGCCATCTAACAAACCATTAGATGATACCAGACTTCACTTTATGATCCGGCATTGGCATCATAATGATGCATTGAATAGTGGAAATGACAATCTGGTTGAAGGCTACATAGAAAAAAAGATCGATGATAAGGGAGACGTTTCTTATTCCCTTGGCTGGAAAGATGATATTAAACCAGAAGATAGCGGTGTAACATTTGATGATGATAACGGTACAGTAACCATAAAACCGCTTCCGGAAAAGGATAATAGCGGAGTAGCGCTGGAAGAATTTGCCGGCTTTACGGTGTCTGCTGGTCCGGATGCGGTTGATGAACATCTTGCTACAGAAGAATCTGCCGGAGATACAAATGGTGGAAATTACTTGGTAATAAGATATGATGACAACGTGCATACTGTAAAGGCGCATGTTTTCTATACGGAAACTGTAATGGCAACCGGTGATGACCTCGGAGAAGAAATGCAGGAAATTGATACAAAAATGCAAATATTGGAAGGTGATACCGAGAAAACAAAAGTTTACAACACAGCGGCTGGTCTGCACACGGATAAGACAGCATACGAGACTGTTGATAAGGATGGAAAAACAGACGGAAGAACTTTTGATTTGGAGCTGGAGTCTTGGTTTGCAGGCGAGAATCTTCTTGATACAGGTCTGGTTTTGGATGCTTCCGGTAGTATGGCGTTTACATCAAATAATATGGATGACAAAAGTAAGGTATATATATCAGATAAAGAGATTACTGAACTCCAAGAGAAGGAAGGAATTGAGGCAGGGGATCCAATTCCAGAAGAGTATGTTGATACATTATTGGATAAGCATTATACCGATAATAGTAAATTGAGCTACAGTGGATACAATTATTTTATATATGATCCACGTAGTACTACACAGGAGTATGTTCCGCTTGCATATTGGAGTGGAGAACATTATGTTCCTGTTATTGATAAAACAGCGGCTGATTCATGGACTGATATTGTTCCGACTTCGAGCCATTTAGTAGGATTTTATACGTTTGACGGTACTTTGGACAATACAGTAAGTACGGGACCTCTAGGTGCTGCAAAATTGATCGAGCAGGCGAATAAGGCTGATAGCAACCATAATGGCATATTTAGTTCGGAAGCTGTTGTTGAAGAGGAGGCAGTATACGCAACAGATGGTACAAATAATAAGGTGTTAGATTTGAAAGCTACTTCTGAAAAGGGAGCAGTTTTAATTGATTTACCTAAGGGAGCATTTACCATTGCTTTTCGGATAAAGGGTGAAAAGTTTGAGAATCCTAAACCTAGTGATGAAACTCAGATTTTAAAAATCGGAGCATATGATAGTGCGTTTAAAAATAGTGTATATTATGAAATGCGCCGAGGGAAGGACACTTCTACTAATAGACTTAAAATGTATAAAAATGATAGTAGTGGTACTAATGTAAATATGAATGGCGTTTTTGCATCTGACACTTGGCATAGTGTTATTATAACTAAAGAAGCAGATGCAAAAATCAAATGCTATTTGGATGGTGAGGATGTAACTACTGCGAGTAACGTCCAAGACTGGGATGAGCAACTAAATTCAATGGAAAATGTGGGTATCATATTGGGAGGTTTGATTGATAGTGAAACGGTATCTCATAATATATATCTGGAAAACCTTTTAGTGTATGACACCGCAGTGACCAGTGGTAATAGTTCTAAACTATCACATTTAGTAAAGAATGAAGAACATAATAAAAAATCTCTGAAGTGGGTGTATCTTGCCGAAGATGATGAAGGAAATATTATTGGACAGATAGAATCAGACGTTGCCGGATGTGAACCGGAAGACTTGTGTGGTTGGTATTATTTGACTTCAAATAGTAAGTGGGGACTTTATTCGGACCCCAATATTCTGACGGCTAAACAATTACATGGTATACCTACAACAAACACTAAAACTAAGAATGGTAGACCTGTTAAGAAAGGTGACAACACTATCTTTTATGGAACAGCTGGTCTAGATCAAGATGATCCAAGTAATTATTATTATGAGGTTAAAAATTATTCACCAAGTTATTTTTATTATAAAGAAGGTGATGAAACATTATATTGTGCTTATTATGCGACCACAGATACCTACGAGACCTCTCCGGTATATATGATTTCTGACCTTGACCGAATCAAGGAGGAGAATTTGCAGGCGGCGGTTGGCAATTTTATCGTAGAATTGCATGAAAAATCACCGGACAGTCGAGTGTCAGCAGTTCGTTTCAGCAATGACTCCATAACAGAAGATGACTATGATAAGTTAGTTATGTTAGACTGGACGATGGATCCAATCGAAGCCACGAATATGTTAGGCTTACAGTGGGGGGAGGGAGCAGCACAAGGAACTTCCATTGGTTCTACAAAGTCAGATCCAGATGAAAACGAAGTAAAGGTCAGTACTCCGATTCAACAGTATAACTATGGTCTGACGGGTGGTACACATACTTGGGTTGGCTTACAAGCATACAAAGAGGAATTGGATAACAGAATTGAAAGAACTCTTGATGAGGCAGGAGAAGAGCAGGAGGCTGAAAAATATCTGATTATTTTTACCGATGGTAAGGATGATGATTATTTTGATGATGACGAAGAAAACAAGAACAAAGGAAAAGCAATAGAATTAGCAGAAGGATTTAAAGAGGAAGGTTACACCATTTACTGTGTAATGCTGACTGGTGGTACTCTGTCAGGTGAGGAAAATATTAACAATACGAGGGAGTACTTAGCAAAACTTTCCGGAGATGAAGATTATAATCCTGAGGAGGATGAAAAGAGAGAATATCCTTATGTATTTCAGGCTTCAAATGCCGCAGAGCTTCAGGAAAGCTTTGAATCGATTGTAGACCGGATTTATTTCTCATTAAAGCAGTATACAGTACAGGATTATATCGACCCAAGATTTGATCTGGTAGATATCGACGGAAATACCATTCATCTGAATGCTGGTGGAAAGATAACCATAACAGATAAAGATGGTACAGATGTAAAAGTTGAGATTAAAGATGAAGATACTGGGACTGGCGGAACTGGAAGCGACTCCACAGGCGATACTGTAGATACTAAGAAATATTACGAATATAAATGTAGAAGTAAGGACGAGAAGGCGCAGACTGCTCGGTTATATTATGATGCAGAAAATGAGATGTATTATCTTCGTTGGATTAATCAGGAAATACCGGGATGTAGTATAGGTGCTGAGGAATTATCCGTATGGAGATCCAGAATCACAGTTCGTGCAAAAGAAGATTTCATTGGAGGAAATGCAGTTCTTACTAACGGTAATCAGGAGGATATGAATATCGTTTATGCAGAAGCGGAAGAAACGATAGAAGAAGGTTCTGACGGTATAAAATCATCCGGAACGGACGATATGTATCGGAAAGATCCAGAGGATGAAGGTACTGGAAGTAGTAAAGGAAATGACGAATATCCTTCCAAAGGTTTCCCGCGTACGACAGTAAATGTAAAACCACTGGACTACAATGTAAATGGTGGAGAACAGCTTATTTATATGGGTGAGTATGTGACGCCGGAAGAGATACTGAATGAACTGGGCGAATCTGTCGAGACTAACGATTATTGGAAGTTCCTGAAGCGGTATATGGAGTATAGTGAGAAAGATACTTCTACAGGAGAAGGAATAGGAACAGGTGCGGACACTGGAACTACAGATGAAGATCTGCTCGAAATACTGCTGAATGAAGGAGAAATAAAGATTCCTTATACGTATCTTCCGGAATCAGAAGAAGAGAAAGATGCTGATAAGGAATCTGGCGTAGAACAAGTTTTGAATCAGACCGGAACCAACGAACATGAAGCGGATGCTTTTGGTATTGTCACCTTTACATGGGGAGCGGCAGATGAGGAAGATGAGGGCTTAAATACAAAAACTCCATATGAAACAGAAGATACGCAGCAGAAAGAATATAAGCTTACCGTAAAATATGAGCCTTATGAAGATGGTGATTTCCCTGAATGGGGAGCAGAGGAAGCATCTTCAACAGAACCATCTAAATCGTTGGCTGAGACAAGGGCAAAATCGGGTGAAACGGAAGAAGACGTCAAAGACAGATATACGATTCTTGATGGTGAAGATAGCTTGATAGATGAAGAGGTTTATGATACTCCGAAACCACCTGTTGGTGAAGAGGTGACTGAGGAAACTCAAAAGGTCGGAACGCATACAACCAGCATTATCACCGGCGAAATAACGATGGAGATGTGTCTTGCTAAGTCAGATCTGGACTACTTGGCTGAACATACGACGAAAGAAAATAGAAAAATTACCTATAAGGCGAAATTGACTCGTTCATGGGAAGATAGTGTGAATGAAAATACAGTTGATAATACTGAAGTCGGCACTTATACCATGACAATCGACCTTGATAAACTTAATGATGGTGAGACTTATAAAACCGATACTATAGATGATGTAGAATATATCTGTGTAGAAGGAAAGATAGACCTGACTGATGAAGAAAAGAAAGCCTATACCGGTAATACTGAATATGCTCTTCCAATCGGTACTTATAAGTTAGAGAAGGTGACTGAGGAAACTGTTGAACCGACTCCATTCAAGTTTAAAGATATTGAAGTGGTTACGATTACCAAAGAGGATTATAAATATTTCACAATTCTTGAATTTGATGATGGTTATGCAACAAAAGTTACAGAACCAAAATCAGAAACTTCTGGAGTTGAAAGTAAGGGTACGTCTGGGAAGGAAGCTTCAGCAGTATCACTTACTGGAAAGAATACGATAGTAGTAGGAGACAGAGGTGTTCTTACAACAGTTTTTGGTATGATTCCAAACAGCTTGCTTGAAGAAACAGAAAAAACAGCTGGAATCGAAGTGATTTCTAATAGTAGGGCTGCTGTGAAGGATCCAAAGAAGACGGCTAAAGATTATGCCGCTGAGACAGATGATGATACAGATACTTTCTATCTGGGTACTGGGAAAGGTACGAATACAAAAGATAATGCTGTTTCCCCTGTATATACGGATAGACGTTTAGGTCTTGCGAGGGTGAAAGGTGGACTGGACTTAGCCGATATCAAGATTAGTAAGACAGTTGTAGATACCATCAGTGAGGATACCAAGGAAAAGGATAAAGACTTTACCTTTACCGTAACGTTTGAAGGTGAGAGTACAAATGGGGACTTTAGCTACACAAAGTATTCTCCAAGTAAAGTTGCAGGTTCTCCAGAAAGTACGGTTACAACTGCTGATAAGATAAAAAGCGGCGGCACTGTTACATTAAAAGATGGTGAATATATTGTAATCGAAGATTTGCCGGTTGGAACAAAAGTAACAGTATCAGAAAAAGCAGAAAGTTATTATACAACAACCGCTGAGATTAAGAATGCAACAACTGGTACAGGTTCGGGAACTGCTGGAAAAGAAACAGCAAGTGATGATACAAATACTGTTTCCGTAACACTGGAAAAAGCGAAAGTTGAAGGAGAAAACCCTGTTGAAGTTGCTTTCACAAATACCTATAAGGCAGAAGGTGAATTGGAACTTACTGTAACGAAAGATTTGACTGGAAGAACTACGGATGAATGGATTGATAGTGATTCCTTTACATTCGAGCTTACTACAACCGATAAGGAAACGATAGAAGCAATTAAAAATGGTAATATTACAATATTAAATAGTAAGAAAGAAGAAGTTGTTGTAAATGAGGAAAACAATTTTAAGCTTACAGTTACAATAAACAGTGAGAGTAAGGATCATAAGGCAATATTTGATACCATAAAATTCCATAAGACTGGAACCTATAAGTTCACTGTAAAAGAAGTAATACCGGAAGGTGCAGTTGATAATCATGTATCTAATCACATCACTTATCCAACGGAAGCAAAGGAAGTAACAGTTACCGTTGCAGAAACAAAGACAGATGATAAAGTTGTGAAGAATGGAAAGTTGGTTGTGACCGCAAACCCTGATGATGTGACAATCACTAACAATTATGTGCCGGATCCAGTTGATACTACGGTTGTAATTAATAAAGAGATTACAGGTGAACCATATAGCGACCATACATTTAAGTTTGAGATTGAGGCACAGTTGGAAGATGCACAGACAGATAGTGTATACTGGACAACAGAAGATAGTGGCGAACCGACAGCTGTAAAGTCAGGAGATAAGGAAGATGTAACAATTGAGGGAACAGGTAAAAATGATGACCTTAAAATCACCTTCAAGAAAGCAGGAACTTATAACTTCCTTATTAAGGAAACTAATGACAGTGCTCCGGGTTATACCTACGATAACCATGTATGGAAACTCACGGTAGAAGTTACAGATAATACTGAAGTAGGTAAACTGGAAGCAGAAGCTACCTATGAAGAATATTCTGTGAAAGAAGACGGAAGTCTTGGTGAAAAAGTGACCTCGACTGGAGGTACTGAGAAGATTGATTCAGCAACCTTTACGAACATTTATGAAGCAGAACCAGACACCTATGCACCACAGGTTGAAAAGGTGATTACTGGTGATGATACGCCAGCAGATAATCCGCGGACATTTGAATTTACAATAACACCTGCTGAGGACAATGAAGAGGACGGTGCAGTTCTGCCAGAAGAAACAACAGTTTCTGTGACAGGAGAAGGAGCTGCAACTTTTGGAGATATTACCTTCAAGAAAGCTGGAACCTATAAATTTACTATAACCGAAAAAGCGGGTACTGAAAAAGGTTATGGCTATGATAAGAGTGAGTGGACACTTACAGTTGTAGTTGAGGATAATGATAAGGCAGAACTTACAGTGAAGAGCCATACCTATAAGAAAGTAGTGGATGGTACAGATGTAGACTCTGCAGAAAACCAAGATAAAGCAACCTTTACAAACACTTACACAGTAACCAAGACAGAGCCATTTACACCGAAAGTAAAGAAGACGGTAACCGGATTTATAACGGGAGACGAGACCTTCAACTTTACACTGACACCAAGTAATGAAAATCCGGAAAACGGTGCATATCTTGCCGGAACAGAGGGAACAGAAGATACGCTTCTTAGCGAAGCACAGACCACATCTGTAACGGTGAAGAACAGTAATGCTGGTACACAGAACGCCTCGGCTGACTTCCCATCTATGACCTTTAAGAAAGCAGGAACCTATACCTTTACGATTAAGGAAGAGATACCTGCTAATCAAAAGGCTGGATTTACCTATGATGATGGGGAATGGACACTGACCGTTGTTGTGGAGGATAAGGATTCGCAGCTTACAATTAACGCTGATAAGACAAAATATGAGAAGACCAAGAAATCCACTGATAATGAGGTTTCTGTCACAAGTCCAAGTACGGAAAATGCGGAATTTGTAAATATCTACAGAACCACACCGACCACTTATGCTCCACAGGTCGCAAAGGTACTGACAGGTGAGACACCGGCGAAGAACTCAGACTTCAAGTTCCGGCTTGCCTTGGTTAGTCCGGTTTCCGGTGTAGAGCTTCCGACATCAACGGAACTTACAATTACCGGTGCAGGAACCGCTTCCTTTGATGAAATTAAGTTCACCAAAGCAGGAACCTATACATTTACGATTACGGAAGTAGATTCAAAGGTAAAGGGTTATACCTATGATACCAAGCCTTGGACGCTTACGGTCGTAGTAGTGGATGAGAATGCCGGGCTGAAGGTACAAAGTCATAGCTTCTCAAGAGAAGGTAGCGTAACCTCATCAGAACAGGCAACATTTACAAATAAATATGAAGTGACGGTAGCAACTGCTGTTCCAAAGGTTCAGAAAACAGTTTCCGGTGAAGCGCCGACGAGAGTGACATTTACTTTTGGATTATCAGGTGTCTCATACGCTCACAATCCGGAGAATGGAGTATTTTACGTTCAGGCGGATGGAACCGAGTCTCCTCTCAGTGGAGATAATCAGTTCTTTACTACAGTTGAGGCAAAGGGAAATGAGACAAAGACGGGTGAATTTGGCACAGTCAAGTTCAAGAAAGCCGGAAATTACCGCCTTGCGATTGTAGAAAAGCATGAAGAAAAACTGGGTTATGAATATGATACCAGTGCATGGTATTGGGATGTTGTTGTTACAGATATAGGTGGTGCATTGGAAATCACTAGTCAGTCCTACTGTAAGGTTCATGAGGAAACAGTGAAACATGAGATCGCTGAATTTGTCAATGTTTATGATCCTTTGGAAGTACCATTGGAAGTAATCGTTGAGAAACGGATTGTCGGTGATGTTCCTCCAAGTGAAGGCAAATATACCTTTGAAATTGCCGAGAAGGATAATGTTCATCAGGATGGCGTTGTGATGCCAAAAGACCTTACGGTGGATGCCACCACAACGGATCCGAACAGCACCTTGAGAAACTTTGAAGATATTATCTTTAAGAAAGCCGGAACCTATAACTTTACAATAACTGAGGTGAAGCCGGAAGAAGTTCCGGAGGGTTACACTTATGATGAATCTGTATGGAATCTGCAAGTTACGGTTGTGGACAGAAATGGCTTCCTTGCTATAACAGATACGACATATACTTGTGGCGATAAGACTTCAAAGACAATGGCATTATTCGAGAATGAGTATAAAGTCACACCAACAAGCTATCAGCCGCAGATTGAAAAAACGGTAACAAAGCAAGGGGATAAAGAACCACAGACGGCAGACTTCAACTTTTATATGAGATGGCTGTCCGGACCGGAAGGCGGCGTTGAATGTGATGATTTGAATGGCAAAGAATGGGTTGATCTGGATGAGATTGACACCCAGATTAAAATAACAGGCACAGGAACTAATACAGGTAAATTTAGTAATTTGACCTTTAAGAAAGCAGGAACTTATGTATTTGAGATTCTGGAAGATACGAACACAGAAGTGTCGGGTTATACTTTCGATGGTTCGGTGTGGCTGTTGACGGTTACAGTAGAAGATAAAGATTCGGAGCTTCAGGTGACAAATGTAGAATATGTCAGTGAGAATGATACTTCGTCTTCGAACAACGAAATGGCTAAATTCGAGAATACTTATGAGGAATGTGATTATTATCCACATATCCATAAGGAGATTGTAGGAAACGAACGGACGGAAGATATCATGAAGGAGTTTACTTTCACGATTACTCCGACTCAAGAGTATGCTCCAGAGCAGCTTCAGATGCCGGAAAATACGACTGCGGTTCAGAAAGATCATGGAACTGCAAGCTTTGCTGGAATTAAATTCTATAAGGAAGGTGATTATGACTTTACAATTAAGGAGGAAATTCCAGATCCGCTGCCAACCGGATATACCAGCTATGATTCTCACGAGTGGAAGCTGCATGTTAAGATAACCAAAGATTCAGAAACAGATTTACTTACGATTGTACCGACTTACACCTGCAAGACCTGTGAGGGGGCAGAAGCAAATGGAAATCCTGTAGATGAATTGCATAATCGATATGCAGACAATCACAGGGAGGCGTTCTTTGTCAACCATTACGAACCGTCGCCGATAACATATAATGCAACGGTGGAGAAAATGATAACGGGAACGACACCGTCGGATAAGACATTTGAATTTACTTTGATTCCACACGGCGAGAAGTCGGATGCAGTTGATATACCGGAAAACATGAAGGCGACGGTAACCGGAAGTAGCACGGGAACTTTCCCGGCAATGACCTTCCACGAAGCAGGTAAGTATCTGTTTGAGATTCAGGAAGTAGATACAGCTGAAAAGGGATATTCTTATGACCGTTCTCTGTGGATACTGACCGTAGATGTAACGGATGCAGGCGGTACATTGAGTGCAAAAGTGTTCTATATGAAGGTTGGAGACAATGTGGAATCTGAGACCACAAGCTTTGAGAATACCTATCGTCCGCTGCGTGTAAGATATGCGCCACAGGTGGTTAAGACCATAAGTGGTGATACACCGGAGCAGGATTCCGTATTTACCTTCAATATAGAAGAGGATGCTTCGAGTCCTGACGGTGCAGTCATGCCGTTAGAAAAAACCGTACAGATAACCGGAGCGGGTACGGGTACTTTCGATGAAATCATCTTTGCCAATGTAGGAACATACAAGTTTAAGATTTCCGAAACAGTTGGAACAGAAGCAGAGTACGCCTATGATGGAAGCGTTTGGACACTGACGGTTGAAGTGGTGGACAATGACGGTGAACTTCAGATTGTATCGACAACTTACACAAAAGATGATACAATAGGAGGAAGTAGCGCACAGGCTGAATTTGTAAATATTTATACTAAACCGGAAGTGCCGACGGAACCGACAACAGAGCCAAGTGATCCGACCACGGAAGTTCAGAATCCGGAAAATCCGACCGCACCGCCCGCAGAGGTTGTGACGCCGCCGGCCAGTGGAGGTTCGTCAGAGGGTACTCCTACGGAAACGAATCATTCGGCAAAAACCGGAGACGAAGCAGGACTCGGACTCTGTATGCTGTGTGCAGCATTTGCCCTGTTGGGTATGGCTGCTGTACGGAGACGCAGAAAGAGAAAATAATCAATGAAAAAAGCGCTGGCAGGAAACTACCGGCGCTTTTATTAAATATCGGGAGTAATATTTATATGAAAGTTTCAATTGTGAGCATTGTTGTCAATATGCTTCTCACAATACTCAAACTGATTGCCGGACTGGTGGCAAAATCCGGCGCAATGATTTCTGATGCCGTACATTCGGCATCTGATGTTTTTAGTACGCTTATTGTCATGATCGGACTGCATGTCTCTGAGAAAAAAGCGGATAAAGAACACCCTTACGGGCATGAGCGTCTGGAATGCGTGGCGTCTATCATGTTAGGAATGATTCTTGCCCTTGTGGGATTGGAAATCGGCATAAAAGGAATCCGAAAGATTGTGGCGGGAAATTATGAGAATCTGGCTGTACCGGGGCTTCTGGCACTGGTTGCCGCTGTGATTTCCATTGCGGTAAAAGAGTGGATGTTCTGGTATACCAGAGCGGAAGCGAGGCGGCTGAAATCCGGTGCGTTGATGGCGGACGCATGGCACCACAGGTCGGACGCTCTTTCCTCTGTGGGCTCCTTTATCGGAATATTTTTCGCCAGATTGGGATTTCCGATCATGGATCCGATTGCAAGCGTTATTATCGCACTCTGTATTTTAAAAGCGTCATATGATATATTCAAAGACGGATTTGATAAAATGGTAGACCATAGCTGTGATTCAGATACAGAACAGAAGATACAGGAAACAGTTTTGTCGGTGCCCGGCGTATTGGGCGTAGACGATCTGAAGACCAGATTATTTGGAGCCAGAATGTATGTGGATGTTGAAATCCTCGCAGACGGTGAGCAGAAGCTGAAAGACGCTCATGGAATCGCTGAACAGGTGCATGGAGCGATCGAGCATGCCTTTCCGGACTGCAAGCATTGTATGGTACATGTAAATCCGACAGAAATACAGGAAGAAGAAAAATAAGGAGAATGTTCATGGAAAACCGGACGGAGGAAATTGAAAAAAGTATTCGGAAAAAATTCCATAAACAGCTTTTTACGAGATTTGCAAAGGCTATCAATGAGTATGGATTGTTGCAGGAGGGAGATAAGGTTGCGGTATGTATTTCCGGTGGAAAAGACTCCATGCTGATGGCGAAATTATTTCAGGAGTTAAAGCGGCACAATAAATATCCGTTTGAGTTGGTTTTTCTTGTTATGGATCCGGGTTATAGCGTTGCGAACCGCAGGAGGATCGAGGAAAATGCCGTGCTTCTGGGAGTTCCGATACAGATTTTTGAGTCGGATATTTTTGACCGGGTATATGACATTGAGAAGTCTCCCTGCTATCTCTGCGCCAGAATGCGGCGGGGATATCTTTACAGCAAGGCAAAGGAAATGGGCTGCAATAAAATTGCTTTGGGACATCATTATGATGATGTCATTGAGACGATTCTCATGGGAATGCTTTATGGAGCCCAGATTCAGACGATGATGCCTAAGCTCCACAGTACGAATTTTGAAGGTATGGAACTGATCCGCCCGATGTATCTGATCCGGGAAGAGGATATTAAACATTGGAGGGATTATAATGATCTGCATTTTCTTCAGTGCGCCTGTCATTTCACAGAAAGAACCTATGGAGAAAAGAAAGATGAGAGTATGGACTCCAAGCGTCTGGAGATTAAGCGTCTGATAGCGTCCTTGAAGGAAACAAATCCATTCGTGGAAGGAAATATTTTCAAGAGTGTGGAAAACGTGAATCTTGATACGATCATCGCATATAAGAAAGATGGAGTGAAACACCATTTTACAGAAACCTACATGGAATAAAACTAAGAAACTCCATTCCTGCGAATGGAGTTTCTGAATGTTATGAGGTTGCAAGCGGCATCTCCTGATAGTTATCGGAAATGGTATGCTTTTCCTTATATTCATTGACACGTGCCTGAATCCGTTCGGACGGATCCAAAAGGTCGCTGATGGAAGCGTCATGATTCAGATGATCGATGAGATAAGCGATATATTTACTCATATCAGCGGACTGATACCAGCTCCGTTCAAATAGCTCCGGTTTCTGATAAGTCAGATTGGTAGTGATAACCTTTTCGATTATGCCCAGTCTGTGAGCCTCATCAAAGATTTCCAGTCCGTTGGTAAAAAGACCAAAGGTTGCAAGCGCATAGACGCGTTTTGCATTCCGTTTCTTTAACTCTCTGGCAACATCCAGCATACTTTCGCCCGAAGCTATCATATCGTCAATGATAATAACGTCCTTGCCGGTTACATCATCACCGAGAAATTCATGAGCGACGATCGGATTTTTGCCGTTTACGATCTTTGTATAATCCCTTCTCTTATAGAACATTCCGACATCCACGCCTAAATGGTTGGCGAAGTAGATCGCGCGGTTCATGGCGCCTTCATCCGGACTGATAACCATCATATGGTTGCTGTCTAACTCCAGATCCGGCGTGGATTTGAGCAGACCTTTGATAAACTGATAGGTCGGCATGATATTCTCAAATCCATTCAAAGGTATAGCATTCTGTACGCGGGGATCATGAGCGTCAAAGGTAATGATATTTTCTACACCCATAGCGACCAGCTCCTGCAAGGCGATCGCACAGTCAAGAGATTCCCTGCCGGTACGTTTATGCTGTCTGCTTTCATACAAAAACGGCATAATTACGGTAAGCCGGTTGGCCTTTCCGCCGATAGCAGCAATGACTCGTTTTAAATCCTGATAATGATCGTCCGGAGACATCATACAGGTCTTTCCGCCCAGGTTATACTCAATGCTGTAATTTCCTACATCAACCAGAATATACAGGTCGGAGCCTCTGACTGAATTCATCAGCACGCCTTTTGCTTCACCGGAACCAAAACGGGGACATTTGGAATCCAGGATATAGGAGTCTTTCTGATAGCCGTTGAAAACCAGTGGTTCGTTGTTTAGATTGTGTCTGTCGGCGCGCCATTTAACAAGATAGTTGTCAACTTTTGCACCGAGGGCAGAACAGCTTTTGAGTGGAATGATCCCCAGCTTTCCGACCGGAATTGTAATGAGTTTGCTTGCGTCTGGCATTTGTTTTTCCTCCGTAATTAGTTTTGTTTCAGTTCATTTGCTCTATCTAACATCGCTTTGCGCTTCAGATATCTGATATTTTTTCCGTAGACAAAAAGAAATATGTAATCTGCGATCAGTCTGGACATCACACGTTCCGTGTAGCGCTCCCGCATTGTTTTCATATCAAGATTTGTGGAGATCAGCGTGGAACGGCCGGAAAGGATTCTTTGGTTCACAATCTCAAATAACTGGGAGAGAATGAAATTATTTGTCATTTCCGTACCCAGATCATCCAGGATCAAAAGGTCGCATTGATAAATATAGTCATAGAGAGCAGTCATATCCTCGGTTTTTTTACCGGACATAAGGAAACGGGAGAGGATATTTTCAAATAGCTCATTTGCGGAAAGATACAAGACGGTGTGTCCTGAATCCAAAAGTTTTTTCGCGACGCAGTTGGTAAGGAATGTTTTTCCCAGACCGGTTTCTCCGTAAATCACTACATTCTCGTGTTTCCGGTCAAATTCCTCCGTAAATTGAATTAACCGGTTCCGGATATTGGACATATTCACATAAGGAGAGACATGTTCACCATCGGATGCCTCCTTGGAGTAATAGTCCAGGGAAAAAGTGTCGAAATTTTCCTGCTCCAGAATATTCTTCAGGTTGGACTGCTGGTACATTTCATCGATGATCATCTGTTTCAGGCAGGAACAGGGTTTTTGGTTTACATAACCTGTATCCTGGCAGAGGGAACAATGGTACTGCATTTCCAGATAATCGGCAGGATAGCCATGTTGTTTCAGAAGCGATTGTTTCTGTTCCGATAACTCCTGATTTTTCCGGCGGAGTTCTGAAATGGCCGGAAGAGATTCCTTGTCCTCCGCAAGGATTCTGGCTTTGGCGTAAGAGAGGGAAGAGGAAGAAATCTCCTGATCGATTTTATAAACTTCCGGTATCTCTTCGTATATTTGTTCTTTCTTCTGCTGAAGGAGCCGTATATTATCCAGCTGGTAACGGTTCAGCCGGTTCAGGATTTCATCCATGTTGATCATATTGTATTTCATTTCAGTCCTCATTTGCCTTCTTGTTTACATCCTGATAGAAAAGCTGCTCCATTTCATCCAGTTCCTGATTCATATCCGTTTGTTTGAAATTTGAGAATGAGCCGGAAACCGTTGAGGATTTTACCTGGTTTTTATTCTGAAAGCGGTTTTTCATAAACGCCTCGTCCAGTTTTTCAATATCAGAAATACGCTTTACGTTGTTTTTGTGCCAGTTGTCCAGAATACCGTTTACATATGCAAAATTCGCGGAGTTCGGTTTGGACAGTACTGCACGCCTGCAGGCTTCAAGGATGATAGCGTCTTCGAAGCCGAATTCCTGTTGCCATGTTTCTATATATGCAAGTTCGATGGAAGTCGGTAAAAAGCGGTTTGTAATACCCAGCTCTTTAAAAACTTTCCGGCAGAGCGGATGAAAGCTCTGCGTCTGCGTTCTGGCTTCTTCTCTGGTTTGGATATCTGCTTCATACCAGTTAATGGCGACTTTTTCTATATAGGAAGGTTTGGTTTTTCCAATGGTCGCACAGTATTCCAACAGGTATTCGATTAGATCATGCGGGAGCTTCAGACTGTCATAAATATAGATGAGTGTGTCCAGATCGCTCTGTGTCAGGGAACGGTTGAAATATGCCTCCGCCTGATTGATGATATCTTTGAATTCTTCGTTTTCCTGTTTATCCGAAATGGTTCTTGCACTGTTTTTCTTTTTTACAGGTGCTTTCCGGAGGACCGGCGCCTCTTCTTCAACGTCCGTCTTTTTCTCCTCTTTTTTCTCATCGGCATTAAGCGATGAAAAATCAGAAAAAGCGGCAGTGAAATCTACCACGTTTTTCGGTGCAGTCTCCAGTGCGGACGGTGGCGTAAGATTTAAAAGAACGATCCCGATGATCTCGCCGGATTTGTTGTAACGGAATTTCAGGACATCCACAGATATCCAGTAACGGATCGCGCGGCAGACGTCTTTTTCCGTACAGTTAAAATGGTCCGCAATATCGGAAACGGATATTGGCTCTTTATTATAGTGTAAACGGACAAGATACAGATAAATCTTTACAAAGTCACCATTTGCTTCCGTCATGTAGTAATCAATGAAGTGATTGGAAATCGGTGAAAATGTTTCTCTGTTTTCCGTTGAAATCGTAATTTGATTCATAGTTATGTAACCCCTTCTGACCCCCGAAAATCATGTGCTGGGCACATTATAACACAGTGAAATGAAATTGCAATCGAACATACTTCCGATAGAAAAAATGTCAGAAAATGTTGAAAATGTTGATAATGTTGATAAGGAGAGGCGAGCCTTGAAATTATTGGAATTGGAGGAAAATGAAAACTGTGGATAAATAAAAGCCATTCACAGGGAAAACCGGCGAATGGCTTTGTTGAAAATGTTGATAACTATTTTTTTAGTAAATTTTCGCCGACAGTTACGATATTTCCGGCACCCATAGTTATTAACAGATCATTTTTTTTACAATTTTTTGAAATAAATTTTTCAATCGAATCAAAATCGCCCAGATAGACGGCGTCTGTCCCTCTGGCAGTAATCTGTTCCGCAAGGTCTTTGGAGGAGATCATGCCGGTATCTTTTTCACGGGCGGCGTAAATGTCAGCCAGAAGCACATGGTCGCAGGCGGAGAGCGCATCTGCAAATTCGGAAAGCAGCGCCTTGGTTCTGGTGTATGTATGTGGCTGGAAAGCGCACCACAGCTCGCCTTTTGTAATGGTTCGCGCTACCGCAAGGGAAGCTGCGATCTCCGTCGGATGATGGGCGTAATCATCGATCACGCGGGTACCGGACGGAAGAACGCCTTTATATTCGAACCGCCGCTTTGCACTGTGGCATTGCAGAAGACCTTCCCGGATCTTCTCCATGCCGACGCCTAAGTTTTTTGCAGCGGCGATAGCGGAAAGGGAATTCATGGCGTTGTGGGTTCCGGTAGTGCAAAGTCTGATTTGTCCTTCTTCCTTTCCGTCGATAACCAGAGTATAAGAAGGACAGCCGTTTTCATCCAGTGTTATATCTTTGGCACGATAATTGTTTTTCTCCCCGAATCCGAATGTGATGATCCGGCAGGTGAGTCCTTTTGTTACATGCTCCAGATATTCCATGTCGCCGTTTACGATGAGAAGACCGTTATCCGGCAGTTTCCGGGCAAAGGTCGCGAAAGAATCAGCGATTTCCTCAATGCCGCTGAAGAAATCCAGATGATCGGCGTCTACATTCAGGATAATACTCATATATGGATTGAAAGCATGGAAACTGTTGGTATATTCACAGGCTTCCGTTACAAAATAATCGGAATTTCCAACACGTATATTTCCGTTGATAGCGTCCAGCATACCGCCGATAGAAATGGTCGGATCGGTATCTGCTGCAAGAAGTATATGGGTGAGCATAGAGGTGGTTGTGGTTTTTCCGTGGGTTCCGCTTACGGCAACGCTGTATTTATAATTCGTCATGATCTGTCCGAGCATTTGTGCGCGGGTAAGAAGCGGGATCCCCCGTTTTTTGGCTTCGCATAATTCCTCATTATCCGGACTGATGGCGGCTGTATAAACGACGACGTCGATATCATCCGAGATATTTTCTCCGACTTGTCTGAATATGACTTGTATTCCAAGTGACGTAAGGATTTCGGTCGTTTCGGATTCTTTCAGGTCGGAGCCGGTGACGGTAAAACCTTCCTTTGCCAGTATCTCTGCAAGACCGCTCATGCTGATTCCGCCGATGCCGATAAAATGAACGTGGCATGGCTGTTCAAAATTCACCTTAAACATATCGCTCACCTTTCTCTTTTATAAGTAGTATATTCGGATTTTTGTATTGGGCGACTATAGTATACCATATTTATCTGTCAATGTGTACGATAAAATGCCGATACAGCTTATAATGTGCAATTTCCGTACCTTAAATAGAATTGACAAGAATATCCGATTGTGTCATATTTATTGTAGAAATTTAACAAAATGTACCCTTGTTTAAGAACTGATGGTGAAAATGAAATGAAGGAATTTGAGTATGATACAGTGATCGTCGGAACAGGAGCGGCAGGACTTTTTACCGCACTTTCACTTCCGGAGCGATTAAAGGTTCTGATGATCACGAAGGATGAAATTGAAAACAGTGATTCCTATCTGGCACAGGGGGGAATCTGCACGTTAAAAGAACCGCAGGATTTTGACAGCTTTCTGGAGGATACTATGAAAGCGGGGCATTATGAGAACCGGAAAGATTCCGTAACGGTCATGATTGAGAATTCGCCCCGGATCATGGAGCGGCTCATTGAATATGGCGTGGATTTCGATACGAATCCGGATGGTTCCTATTCCTATACGAGGGAAGGAGCACATTCTACGTTCCGGATCCTGCACCATAAAGATGTAACCGGAAAGGAAATCACCTCCAAGCTGATCGCCGCTGTTCTGGCGCGGGAAAATATTACTGTCTGGAACCATACAGTAATGATGGATCTGATCACGGAAGGAAATGCCTGCTGCGGGATCGTAGCGAAGAAGGAAAATGAAACCACGCTGATCTATGCAAGGGAAACGATACTGGCTACCGGCGGAATCGGCGGACTTTTCCAACATTCCACCAACTTTGGGCATATTACGGGCGATAGCTTTGCCATTGCGCTCCGTCATGGGATTGAATTAGAGAATATCAATTATATCCAGATACATCCCACGACGTTATATGAGGAAAATAAAGACCGGAAGTTCCTGATATCGGAATCAGTCCGGGGTGAGGGTGCAATTCTCATCAATAAAGAAGGAAAACGGTTTGTAAATGAACTTTTGCCAAGGGATGTAGTAACGGCGGAGATAAAGAAGCAGATGGAGATTGACGGACTTCCTTATGTGCGGCTTTCTCTGGTTCATATGCCGGAAGATGAGATTAAGAAACGATTCCCGAATATTTACCGGCACTGTCTGGAAGTCGGATATGACCTTGCAAAAGAACCGATACCGATCACACCCGCGCAGCATTATCTAATGGGCGGTATACATACGGATACATACGGAAGGACTTCCATGGAGCATTTATATGCAGTGGGCGAGACAGCCTGCAACGGCGTCCATGGTGCAAACCGCCTGGCAAGCAATTCTTTGCTGGAGAGTCTTGTCTTTTCGGAACGGGCAGGCTGGGTGATCAATGAGGAGATTGACGCAGTGCCGCTTCAGAAACCGCAGGTAAAAACCGAGGGATATGAAGACCTGAAAAAATGGCAGAAGGAGAACCGGAAGCTGATACTGGGAGAGATTAAAAGAAGGGACAGAGATTTTTATGATAAATGGTGTAACATGGAAGATTAATACAGACACTTATATATTGAATGCATTGCGGGAGGATATTACCAGTGAGGACGTGACTACCAATGCGATCATGCCGGAGGACAGACGGGGAAGCGCTATGCTTATAGCAAAACAGGACGGTATTATCTGCGGACTTCCGGTATTCCGGAGAACCTTTGAACTGCTGGACGATACGGCGGTATTTGAGACTGAGGTTTCGGACGGGGATTCTGTAAAAAACGGACAGGTGGTCGGAGTGATAAAAGGAGATATCAAGGCTCTCCTTTCCGGCGAGCGGACTGCTCTCAACTATCTCCAGAGAATGAGTGGAATCGCTACATTTACGAAAGAAATGGCAGACGAACTGAAAGGAAGCCGGACGAAGCTTCTGGATACCCGTAAAACAACGCCGAATATGCGTCCTTTTGAAAAATACGCCGTAAAGGTAGGCGGCGGTACGAACCACAGGTACAACCTGTCGGACGGGGTTTTGATAAAAGACAATCACATCGGCGCGGCAGGAAGCATTACGAAAGCGGTGGAACTGGCAAGAGCATATGCGCCGTTTGTGCGTAAAATAGAAGTAGAGGTGGAAACACTGGAACAGTTGGATGAGGCGCTCGATTCCGGTGCGGATATTATCATGCTGGATAATATGAGCGATGAAATGATGCGGGAAGCGGTACGACGTGTAGACGGGAAGGCCGAAACGGAATGCTCCGGCAACGTAACGAAGGAACGTCTGCGGGCGATTGCCGAGATCGGCGTAGATTATGTTTCTTCCGGCGCCTTGACGCATTCCGCACCGATCATGGATTTCAGCCTGAAGAACCTTGCACCGGACAGATGATGGAGATGAGGATATGATTATAGATGACGATTTAAGAAAAAGTATCGCAATAGCAAGGGCGATCATTATAGATATTGCCGCACTGGTGATCGATGGATTTATGTTTTACTGGCTGATATTTGATAATCCGGGAAGCAACTTAGCTACAGCGGTGATGATAACCATTCTTTTTATCTCGATTCCGGTATTTGTACTGGTTACTTATTCTTCCTATTCGATAGTTTCTACTATCAACCGGAACAGGAATGTAGATGAACTGGATTCCACGCCGGAGTTTGAGGAGGCTTTTGCCAGATTTAAGCGTATGCCCGTTTTGCAGAGATTCGCGGATACAGCGGTCCGTCAGACGCATACTCTGGATAAGAAGACAGCTACCATTGAGCAGATCCTGCGGCAGAATTTCGGTAAGGGCCTTGCGGAATTTGAAGTGGTGAAGCTTGTGACGGAGGATTCCGCAGCAGCGGTTTATGCTAATCTTCGGGAGATATATAACCGAATGACGATCTTTGAAGGAATCGATACGTTCCAGACGGCGTCTCTGTCGCAGACCATTCAGGCGGAGCAGAACCGGATGAAAAATGAGCACATTAATTTTATTATGACGGTTCTGAATAATAATGAGATCATTTTTCTGGAATTGGATAAGCTGATGGTGGAACTGACTTCCATGCGTCGTTTCGGCGGAAACAGTGATGATGACATCCAGAAGATCAGCGATATTGTAAGATCATTAAAGAAACTGCATGATGCGGATACCAGCGAATACGATCAGATCGCGCAGGAATATGATTCGGTTGAAATACCGGAGCTTCAAACAGATACAGGCAGTAAATAGGAGGGGATTGAAATGCAGAAGAATAATAAAAATGCGATTTTGGTACTGAGCTTGGTTGCTGTTTTCTTTTTTCTGATCGTTTTTTCGATTGTAACGTTAATTGGAAAGGCAAAGAAGGAAAGGGAGGAGGCGGAAATGCCTGCCTCTGAGGAACTGAACGAAGAAACAGCCAGAGCGGAACTGGACAGACTTCTTTCAAATATTCAGGTGCAGGAAGTAGAGCCTGTGAAGGTCCCTGTTGACTTGGGGACCACGGATCTGAGGGATGAGCTTCCGGACATCAACACGAATCCGATCACTGTTCAGGGGTATGGAGAGATCAATATTGAGATATTCTCTACCGCGGAAAAAGCCGGCGAGGGGCATGATGGCTGGATCAATGAAATGGCAGTCAATTTCAATAACTCCGGTTATCAGTATAACGGTAAGTCAGTTTCCGTTACGATCCGGACTATCGCTGCCGGACAGGGCGTGGACTATATTATTTCCGGAAAATATCTGCCGCAGGCATTTACGCCATCCAATGAACTGATGGGAGAAATGATTATTTCCGAAGGCGTTCCATGTGAAATGGTATCCAAATCCATGGTACGGAATGTTGCCGGCATGGTAATCAGCAACGATACCTATAACCAGATCATGAAAAATTATGATGAGGTAACTATCAAAACGGTTACACAGGCGACTGCAAATAATGAGATTGCCATGGGTTATACGAACCCGTTTGCAAGTTCCACAGGACTGAACTTCCTGATTTCTACTCTGGCGGCATATGACGCCGAAGATCCGCTCAGTGAAACAGCGATCAACGGATTCAATGAATTTCAGGCGAATGTACCGTTTGTAGCATATACGACGCTTCAGATGCGGGAAGCGGTTTCTTCCGGTTCGCTGGACGGACTGATAATGGAGTATCAGACGTTTTTAAATACTACGGGACTGGCTGATTATAAGTTTATTCCATTTGGCGTAAGACATGATAATCCGCTCTATGCCATTGGCAATCTGAACGAAGAACAGAAATATACCCTTCAGTTGTTTGCGGATTACTGCCAGATGGGGCAGCATCAGCAGCTTGCAAAAGAATACGGCTTCAATGATCCGGATATGGATACTTACCAAAGCGATGTGGTGAGTCTTTCCGGTACGGAGATCGTAGACGCACAGAAACTCTGGAAGGAGAATAAAGACGTTGCTAAGCCGATCACGGCGGTATTCATTGCGGACATTTCCGGCAGTATGGACGGAGAGCCTTTGAACCAGTTGAGAAGCTCTCTGTTGAACGCTTCCCAGTATATTAATTCCAATAACAGTATCGGACTTATCAGCTATAGCTCTGACGTTTATATCAATCTTCCGATTGCAGAATTTGATCTGAACCAGCGTTCTTACTTCGCCGGTGCTGTTCAGTCTTTATCCGCGATCGGTGCTACGGCGACTTATGACGCTGTTCTGGTAGCGCTTGATATGCTACTTGAGGCAAGGGAGGAGAATCCGAATACTAAACTTGTCATGTTCCTTTTGAGCGACGGCGCATCAAATTATGGCGCGGAACTGGAAGATATCCGCGGCGTGCTTTCCTATTACGGAATAGCGGTTTATTCCATCGGATATAACGCGGATATTGCGGAATTGGAGGAAATTTCCAATATTAATGAAGGAACGGTCATCAATGCGGATTCGGATGATGTTATATATAAACTGAAAAATCTCTTCAATGCGCAGATGTAAATCGGATAAAAAAATCACAAAATAGTCTTGACAATCCGGTAATTGATTATAAAATTGTAAATAGCGATTGCGGATAAGATGAAGCAGTTTGCCCGTGCGATAAAAAGGAGCAGCGTGCATACAAATTCATGCTTCGCATGAAGCACGCCGCGTCATCGCACAGTTTGCCCGGCTTCGCCGGTTTGCCTGTACGATAAAATATGGGAATGGAGATGGAATTATGGAAAAGAAGAACATTGACTGGAGCAATCTTGGTTTCCAATATGTGGAAACGGATAAGCGCTATGTATCGAATTACAAAAACGGCGCTTGGGATGAGGGCGTATTGACATCAGACGCAACAGTAACGATCAGCGAATGTGCCTGCGTTCTTCAATATGCGCAGACCTGTTTTGAAGGTTTGAAAGCATATACGACAGAAGACGGACGTATTGTCTGTTTCCGTCCGGACCTGAATGCAAGCAGATTGAAAGATTCTGCTGCAAGGCTTCAAATGCCTACATTTCCGGAGGATCGTTTTGTTGACGCGGTTTGTCAGGTTGTAAAGGCAAATGCGGCATATGTACCGCCTTACGGTTCCGGTGCAACTTTATATATCAGACCGTATATGTTCGGCTCCAATGCAGTCATCGGC
>CANRMC010000026.1 GCA_947631605.1 uncultured Lachnospiraceae bacterium | reverse complement strand
TTTGCCGATGTGGCTCAATTGGCAGAGCAGCTGATTTGTAATCAGCAGGTTATCGGTTCGAGTCCGATCATCGGCTTTTCATTGAAAACTTCAATGAAATTTAAAAAAGAAATTTTAAAAATGAAAATTATGGATGGGTTCCCGAGTGGCCAAAGGGGACAGACTGTAAATCTGCTGCATCTTGCTTCGGTGGTTCGAATCCACCCCCATCCATTTCCTGAAAAGGAACAGAAAATAAAATCCTTTATCGCGGGGTGGAGCAGTCTGGAAGCTCGTCGGGCTCATAACCCGAAGGTCATAGGTTCAAATCCTGTCCCCGCTACTATTATTTATGAAAGAAAATTCATAAGAAAATATGCCCAGATAGCTCAGTTGGTAGAGCAGAGGACTGAAAATCCTCGTGTCGCTGGTTCGATTCCGGCTCTGGGCATTTTTTAATTGCGAGAATTACTCGCAGCCTAAAACATCAAATGGAGTACCTTTTGCCCATGGACTTCCAACGTCACATCTGCCATGATGATAGGTTTTCTCCGTCTTTGCATTCGGATCTTCGGACATCCGGAGCCGTAATCTTCCTTCATCGGAACTGGCAAAATCATCTAACAGATTCATAATGTTCATAACGTCTTTAAAATCTATTTCCTCGTCCTTGATCGGGTTTGGGTTTTCCTCATAATATGGCATAATGGAACCTCCTGATTTCAAAATTTTCTGATTTAGTTATAACATACTATTCCGGTTTTTCAAAGACGAAAAATCTGAGATTTATAAATTTTGTTGGCATGCCGGAATAAGTTTCATACCATATAATAAGGATTGGAATTAAGGATGCGGTTCGTTTGGAAATAGTAACCATCAGCCAGTGGAATGGCAGAATCAACATTCAGAATTATATAGAGAAAGAAATACAAGGGATATATATCAAGATCGATCCCTTTTTTTATTATCATCTTGACGCTTTGACTGTGAATGAAAAAGTCCGTCGGAAATTCAAACTGGGATATCAGTATTCGCTGACCGCAAGGACGAAAACAGAAGCGGAAAAAGAAGCCTTTTATTTTTACAGGCAGATTTCCGACCTCTCATATGAACTGCCGCCGAGTGTGGAGGTTTCGGATATTCAAAATCTTTCGGTTCGGGAGCAGGGGCTTTTGAAGAAGTCTTTTTTAAAGTTTTTTCATGAATTGTCAAAAGAAACAGTTGTTTTTTTGGAATGTGAACAGGATCTGCAGCAGATTGTAGCGAATGATGAAAGAAAATACTTCTTATCTTCAAACCGGAAAAAGAAACCGATGGACCGGATGGAATTTGTTGATTATACTGCCAAAAGCGGCGATCGTGTTTCAAACATTGCGAAGCTGTATCATGTGAGAAGTAAGGACATTTTTCGGGTAAACAAAGATCTGAAAACCGATTATCTGAACTGTGGCAGGGCGCTTCGGATTCCGATTGACAGCAGCCGTACATTGTGCGACCGGTTTTTCCTATATGCTGTCATGGCAGGCGATACTATGGAATATATTTCTGAAAAATTCGGGGTTACGGAAGGAGAAGTAGAACAGCTCAACGGAATGAAAGAACCCTATGTATTATGTCCCGGACAGATCATGAAAATCCATTGACAGTAAAATATGAAGATAATAAAATATAAATTAGAACATTTTGGTAAGGAATACAGAAAGAAGGTCAGATGGAAAAGGTAGATTTTCAGGTGGGACAGCGAATCATCATGAAAAAACCGCACCCCTGCGGAAATCAAGTATGGGAAATCCAACGTGTGGGAATGGATTTCCGATTGAAATGCGAAGGGTGCGGCAGAAGTATCATGATCGCAAGGAAGACTGTAGAGAAGGGTTTTCAAGGATTTTTTGAAGAAAAAAATGAATCATTTTCTTAAAAATAATGATAAAATCATTTTTTTACTTGCCATTATTTCAAAAATATGTTAACATACAACTCTGTGATATATTTTCAATATATTTCCTTGCTCCCGGCAAAAGGATCGGGGGCCACTAGACCATAAGGAGGTGCGAAAGAATGAGCAAGTATGAATTAGCGTTAGTAGTGAGCACGAGAATCGAAGATGACGCAAAAGAAGCCGTTCTTGAGAAAGTGAAAGCTTTGATCGAGAAAGCAGGCGGTACGATTACCAACATCGACGACTGGGGCAAGAAGAGAATGGCTTATGAAGTTCAGAAGATGAAAGAAGGCTATTACTACTTTATTCAGTTCGAGGCTGAACCGGAAGCTCCGGCGGCTCTTGAAGCTAATCTTCGTATTACGGAATCTGTTATCAGATATCTCATCGTGAAGCAGGACGCAGAGTAGATATAGGAGGTCCTAAATGAATAAAGTAATGTTAATGGGACGTTTGACACGTGAGCCGGAGGTTCGTATCTCCCAGTCACAGAGCGGCGACCAGATGACGATCGGAAGATTTTCCATTGCAGTAGACAGACGGTTTAACCGTAATTCTGATACAACGGCAGATTTCTTTAACTGTACGGCTTTCGGCAGACTTGGAGATTTTGTTGAGAAATATTTAAAGCAGGGTACAAAGGTTGTAGTAATCGGACGTATTCAGAATGACAACTATACAAACAAAGAAGGACAGAAAGTATATTCCGTACAGATTATTGCGGAAGAGATTGAATTTGCCGAGAGTAAGAATGCTTCCCAGAACAGTGGAAATTCTTATCAGCCGGCTCCGAATCCATCGACAGCCGGTGCAAGTGCAGAAGGCTTTATGAATATTCCGGATGGAATCGAGAATGATCTGCCCTTCAAATAATAGGAGGTAAAAAATGGCTTATACTAAGACAGAGCGTACGGATGCTGCTCCAATGAAGAGAAGACCGATGCGCAGAAGAAAGAAAGTCTGTGTATTCTGTGCAGACAAGAGTTCTGAGATTGATTATAAAGACGTAACAAAGCTCAAGAGATATATTTCCGAGAGAGGTAAGATCTTACCGAGAAGAATTACAGGAAACTGTGCAAAGCATCAGAGAGCTTTGACCGTTGCGATCAAGAGAGCAAGACATATTGCATTAATTCCTTACGTTGTAGAGTAAGAGTGAGAGATAGAGAACCCCATTTGAATCTTAAGATTCGAATGGGGTTCTTGCTATTCTGACATATTTATGGGATAATTACGGCAGAAAAAATTTTCAGCGAGGAGGGTTACGGAATGCGATTTACAAAGATGGAAGGTCTGGGGAATGATTATGTTTATATAAACTGTCTGGAAGAAACCGTGGAAGATCCCAGAGCGCTTGCGATAAAGGTCAGCGACCGTCATTTTGGCATCGGTTCAGACGGTCTGATTTTAATCAAGCCAAGCAGTATAGCGGATTTCACGATGGATATGTATAATGCAGACGGTTCCCGTTCGGAAATGTGCGGAAACGGTATCCGCTGCGTGGGAAAATATGTTTATGATTACGGACTGACCGATAAGACGGAGGTTTCCATAGAAACGCTTGCCGGAATTAAATATCTGAAACTGATCCCGGAAAACGGAAAGGTGAAAAATGTCACCGTCAATATGGGAGCGCCGATCTTAAAACCGGATCAGATTCCTGCGATCGTTCCGGACGGCGGGCAGGCGGTTTCCGTACCGATCATGGTGCAGGGAAAAGAATACCGAACCACCTGCGTATCTATGGGAAATCCTCACAGCGTGGTTTTTGTGGAGAGTACGGATACATTTCCGCTTTCGGAAATCGGGCCGTTTTTTGAAAACCATGAAATGTTTCCAAACCGGGTAAACGCAGAGTTTGTGCAGATCATAGACAGAACCCATGTTAAAATGCGGGTATGGGAGCGGGGAACCGGTGAAACCCTTGCCTGCGGAACAGGCGCCTGTGCGACGGCTGTGGCGTGTATTCTAAATGGAAAGACAGATGACGAGATTACGGTTTCCCTTTTGGGCGGCGATCTTACGATCCGCTGGGATCGGACGGAGAATCTGGTTTATATGACCGGTCCGGCGACTGCGGTATTTGACGGAGAACTTTTGATCTGAGGAAAGCTGGTGACGGTACATGCAGTTTCAGATTCTTTTGGTAGAAGATGACGATGCGCTTGCTATGGGAATTGAATATTCGCTTACAAATGAAGGATATGCGGTAACAGTGGCAAAGTCCTGTCAGGAGGCGTATCAGTATTCTGTGAAGACGGATAGTAATACGCTGGTTTTACTGGACGTCATGCTGCCGGACGGAAATGGATTTGAGGTTCTGCGGAAGCTGCGAAAGGAGCATTTTGATGGGCCGGTTATTTTTCTTACAGCGGCGGCAGATGAAGTCAATGTGGTGCAGGGGTTGGATATGGGCGCTGATGATTATATCGGAAAACCGTTTCGTGTCAGAGAGCTGATATCCAGGATCCATGCTGTGGAACGCAGATATCAGAAAGCGGAAATCAAGGAACAGGAGCAAAACAAACCAGCGTCGAAAATCAAGTACCGCGATATTCTGGTAGATACAGAGCAGGCGTTGGTATATAAAACGGAGAACGACGGAATGGTAAAGCTGGAACTTACGCCAAGTGAGTACCGGATCCTTCTTTTGTTTCTATTTAATCAGGGAGTCGTTTTGGAAAGAAATGTAATACTGGAGCGGATTTTTGACAGCAGAGGAACTTTCGTAGATGATAATACTCTGTCCGTTTATATCCGACGGCTGCGGGAGAAGATCGGAGATACAGGAAAAGAGGAACCCTATATCAGTACCGTCCGGGGAATCGGTTATAAAATGGAGAAGGAATCATGTTTGTCAGCAGAGAAATAAAACGATATACGGTTATCTGTATTCTGATCCTTGTGTGTTTTGTCTGGATCGGGATCAGTCAGGGATTTCAAAGCGTTTATTATTTTATTCTGATTCCGGCGGTGCTTCTTCTGTACGGCGCCGGAATTCTGATCTTTGCCCGGAGCGAGAAACAGATCCGCTGTATTCGGGAAGCGGCGCAGCAGGCGGCGATTTCTCCCAGAGAACGAGATCAGGATATTTCGCAGACTATAAATGATAAGATGCCGGAGCAGTTCGTCGAGGGCGAGACAGGGAAGCTTGCGAAAACGATCTGGGATATCATACAGATGCTTCAGGAAGCGGAAAATAAGGAACGACGGGAAAAAGAATTCCTGCGGGACATGATTTCGGATATTTCCCATCAGTTAAAAACGCCTGTAGCAGCGCTTACGCTTTTTAACGACCTTCTGATGCAGGATCTGCAGGAAGAGGAAATGACGGATACAGGCAAGCAGAGCATGAAGCCGGAAAAGAAGGAGGAAATCCTGAAACAGTCGGAAATTCAGTTGGAACGGATCAAGTGGCTGGTTCAGGCAATCCTGCAGCTTGCGAGGATCGAAGCAGAATCGGTAACTTTCCGGAACATAGAAATTTCCGCAAAAGAATTGATGAATACCTGCAGGGATGTACTTCTTTCCAGAGCTGAGGTAAAAGGGCAGACGATACAGATATCCGGCGATGATGCGACGATCAGGGTGGATCCGGAATGGTTTCAGGAGGCTGTTGTAAATATTATCAAGAACGCCATTGATTATGGTCCGGAGAATTCGGAGATATCTATTACTATTGAAGAAACGCCGATGGCAGTAAAAATTTCGATACTGGATCATGGCTGCGGAATTCCGGAGGCGGAGCGGCTTAGTATTTTCGAGCGTTTTTACCGTGTAAGCGGAAATACCGTAAACCCAAACAGCGTGGGAATCGGACTTGCCTTAAGCAAGAGTATCATTGAAGGCTGCGGCGGAAGGATCCGTGTGGAAAGCCGGGCCGAGACAGAATGTATCGGAGACGAGAAATCCTATACGCGAATGGTTATTGTATTATGACTAAAAAGGAAATCTTACGGAATTGTAAGATTTCTTTTTTTATTATGTAAGGATAATGTAAGATAGGGATTGTAGGATTAGTATCATAGGATAGAAATGGCGGTATCAGATAAAAAATAGTGGAGGAGGGAAATTATGAAACGATTAGGCAGACTGGCATTCCGTTATATGAATTTTAATAAAAAGCGGACGCTTACGACACTGGTCGGTATCATGCTTTCCGCCATGCTTGTATATCTGGTATACGGCGGCGGATACAGCGTTTATTATAATCAAAATTATGACAGATATGTGCAGACTCTGTGCTGGGACGCCGTTTATCTCTGCGATGGTGAGACGGCAAAAGAACTGCTTGGACTGGCGTCCGAATCCGGAGGAAGCGGGGAATACAATGTAAGGAATGCATGGATCATGCAGGTTGCAGAGCAGGATGGAATACCTTTGCCATGGGGCTATGTCAGTGACTTTGGAGCAATGCCGGAACAGATCCATCTTATAAGCGGAGTCCTTCCCAAAAACGAAAATGAGATAATCGTCAGCCATTCTGCCAGCTTATCAGAAAAACTGACAGTAGGAGATATTTACAGAGAAACGAAAAGAGTATGTGGGATTTTTCCGGATACATATGAGACGGCATACAATGATGGTGACCTTCCTTATTGGTCGCTTATTTTGGCATTCATGCCGGATGATGCCTTTGCAGATGAAGAAATTCCGGTTTTTGTCCGATTTGATAAATTGAGCAGTTTGGAGAAAAAATCAGAGGAATTGGCAGACGCCTTTGGGATAGATGAATATAGGATCTCTGAAGCTGCGCTTGACTGTACAAAAGGCTTGTCGAATAATCTGGCGTTCCAGTTTATGCTTCTGCTCTTGGGATTTCTCGTTGAGTGTTTTACACTCTTTATTATCCGGAATGCATTTAATATTTCCATACATGAACGAAGTTATGATTATGGTATTCTGCGGTGTATCGGTATGAGCCGCCGGCAGATCATCAGGCTTATATTAACAGAATCATTTTTCCTTGCGCTCGCGGGAAGCCTGCTTGGGGTTTTGCTGGGACATCTCCTAGGGATTGGTTTATTCGGACTTGTAAAGCAGATCTTATTCGTGTCGGTAACTTTAAAGATGCGTTTCTACCGGCAGGCTGTTATTGTAACAATTCTGCTGGTATTTCTGGGAACTGCTTACGCCATGGTAGCGCCGATTGAAAAATTATACCGACTGAATCCGATCGCTGCCATGAACAGGAGTGATTCGAACAAGAAAAAAATCCGAAAGATAAAACCAAATCAGGGGAAGCTTTTAACAAAAATATTTGGTTTCGAAGTCGGATATGCTTATAAAACCACCCGCCGGAGCAAGGGGAGATTTCTCACGTCTGTTGCTACATTATCACTGGGTGTAGTGTTATACGTGGCAGTCAATAATTCTTTTCAAATGAGTCTTGCCCCGTTTCAGAAACAACTGCATATTCAGAGCCTGCGGGAACTGGAAATTCCGGAAACGGACTATAATGGCGTGCTGAAAAGAAAACAGGATATACTGAAGATGGAAGAAGTAAAAAATGCTGAAATATATACGACGGATATCATATATCATTATGAAAGACTGGATGGCGAGCTGAAGAACTTCCACAAAGAGGTTTATATCGGGCTCGGTCAGAAATCATACGAGTTATTTAAGAAAAAGGATTCAGAGACAGTAACCATATACGGCGTGGAAGGAATACCGGTCCACAGAGGAGGTTGTTGATACTCTGAGTGACCGCATACCGATTCAAGTTGAATGGACGGGCAAGAATACGGATATATATGTCTATTCTCTGGATGAAAATCTTGCTTCCATCAATATAGGTAAATATCTGGATTTATATATGAATAAAGAGATCAATGCCGTTTGGAGAGGTTATGGTATCGCAGCAGAACTGGATCTTTCCAAGAATCTGGATCGCTTTGACCGATACTGTGTTGAAAATGGCTTGTATTTTGATGAAGAGGAAGAAGTAGTAAATATGCAGATCATAAGAGGATTTGTAATTGTCCTCAACTGCATATTGGTAGTTCTGATGATCATTTTCATTATAAATCTGGTTAATGTGGAATGCTCGCAGATGATGCTTCGAAGAAAAGAACTGGAAATTTTGCGAGTCATAGGCATAAGGAAAAAGCAGTTAAGCAAGGTGCTTTACTCAGAAAGTCTGATCATATCCGTTACTGCATGGTTAGCCGGAAGTATTCTGGGATTTCTGCTCTGTATGGGGTGGTATCTCTTAAATAAGTATGTGGTGCTTGACCCGGTTATGTTTGTTTTCAAACCGTGGAGCATTTTGCTTCCGGGTATCATACTTATCATAGCATCCATATTGACAGTGATGATCGCCCGTGAAGAAGAATAAAGATGAATTTTATAAAATAAAAAACAGGGAGGAATAAAAAATGGAGATCTTAACAACAAAAAACCTTACAAAAATATATGGAAAAGGCGATACTGCCGTTACGGCAGTAGACCATCTGGATCTGGAAATACGGAAAGGGGAATTTACGGCGATCGTCGGCGCTTCCGGTTCCGGAAAGTCAACGTTGTTACATCTTCTGGGCGGCGTAGATACACCGACTAAAGGACAGGTATTTCTGGAGGGCACGAATATTTATAAACTGAATGATGAAAAGCGCTCCATTATGCGCAGAAGAAAAATCGGCTTCGTATTCCAGACCTATAATCTGGTTCCTGTGCTTACGGTAGAGGAAAATATAAAAATGCCTGTGCTTCTGGACGGAAATGAAGTAGATCAGACGAAGATCGACCATCTGCTTAATATGCTTGGACTTACGGAACGCAGGAATTATCTGCCGAACCAATTGTCCGGCGGACAGCAGCAAAGAGTAGCGATCGGGCGCGCGGTAGTCAATCAGCCGTCTATCGTTCTGGCAGATGAGCCTACCGGAAATCTGGACAAAAAGAACAGCGATGATGTCATCAATCTTCTCTTAAAGGCAGTGCATGAAACGGAGCAGACATTGGTACTCATTACGCATGAAATGGATATTGCAGCCATGGCGGATCGGATTATTCATCTGGAGGACGGAAAAATAGTGAATGATACAGGCAAACGCCGTGGTGAAAGAACAAAGAAACAACCATAAAAACCAATCGAATGACGTGGTGAAAAAATGGGAGGAAATCAGCATGAAAGAGAGAAAAAAAATCAGCATGAAAAAGCTATCAGGTCTTACTTTCCGGTATATGCGGTACAACCGGAAGCGGACGCTTACGACTCTGGTCGGCGTTATCCTGTCCGCGATCCTCATATATGCTGTTTTCGGCGGCGGTTACAGCATTTATTATAATCAGTCGTATGATGCCTATAAAAACTCTACGGGCTGGGATGCGGAATTTGTCTGTGACGGGGAAACAGCGAAGGAACTCCTTGCTCTTGCAGGGACACAGAATAAAGAATATCATGTAGAGAACGCTTGGATCATACAGTATAATGTTGACGGAAATCCGGTGCTTCCATGGGGATATGTCAGTGACTTCAGCGCAATGCCGGAACAGTTTCATTTGACGAGCGGCGTTCTGCCGAAAAACGAAAATGAGCTGATCGTAAGCCGGGAATTTGCCTTAGCAGAAGAATTGGATATCGGTGATGAGTACACGGTATCTTATCTGCTCCATCCGGATGCGGAAATTTTGACGAGAGATGATATGGTTACGGAAACGAAACGAGTATGCGGTATCTTTCGGGACGATTACAGTCTGGATCGGATGGGAATGAACGGAGAAGCGGACTGTTCGAAATTTGTGCTGATGCCGCAGGAAGCGTACACGGATATTGAAATTCCTGTTTATATCCGATTTGATGATCGGAATGATATGGAAGAAAAAGCAGAAAATCTGGCTGCCGGATTTTCAATTGATGATTTCAGGGTTTCTGAACTTGCCCGTTCTATAAATATCAGTATTGAAAATAACGCTCCGTTTCTGGGTACTATTTTGCTGCTTGCTTTTGTCATTGAGTGTCTGACTCTGCTTATTATCCGGAATGCATTTAACATTTCCATTCATGAGAGAAATAAGGATTATGGAATCCTGCGGTGCGTCGGTATGAGCCGGAGACAGATCATATACTGCATCTTAACCGAGGCGTTCTGGCTTGCCCTTACAGGTGTTCTGCTTGGTATTTTATTCGGACATATTCTGATCAGCGTAGTATTCGGTATTGTAAAACGGCTGGCGTATGTATCATTTACTTTGGAAATGCATTTCTTCCGGCAGGCATTTTTGATGACGATACTGTTTGTATTTATCGGAACCGCTTATGCGATGGTGGCGCCGATTGAGAAATTATATCGTTTAAATCCGATTGCCGCAATGAACAGAAGAAGTACTGAGAAAAAAAGAAATTACAAAATAAAACCGAACCGGGGAAGGTTTTTAACAAAAAAGTTTGGATTTGAAGTCGGTTATGCCTATAAGACTGCATGGAGGAGTAAAGGCAGGTTTCTTGTTTCGGTTATTACACTTACCATAGGGACAGCTTTGTTTGTGGGACTGAATAACTCATTTGATATGAGTACTGCTCCCATACAGGAGTTTGTGCATAGTCAGAGTATTCGGAATCTATATATGAATAGCATTACTTATGATGAGGCGAATAGTGTGAGGCAGGATCTGTTGAAGATGGATGCTGTCAAAGGTGTGGAAATCTATTCAGTATTAAATGTCTACGGGAGAGAAGAAGGAGACGGGGGAAAATGCTATTTGGGTCTGAGCAGGGAGCTGTACCAGCGTTTTAATAATCAGGACGCAGACACAGATATGGTGTGCAACGTTGAAGTGATACCAGTCACAAAGCAGGATCTATCCGAGAAACTGACAGATAAAATCCCCCATATCGGAGATGAATATGGAAATTTCGATTTTTATGTTTATTCTCTCGATGAGAATCAGGGTATGATAGATATGGAGAAGTATCAGGAACTGTTAGGAGATGAGGAGATTGAGATTTCTTCGACAGGATATAGTATGGCGGCAGAAATGAATCTTTCCAAGAGCATGAATCAGATTGACCGCTATTGTATGGCAAATAATATCAACTTTTCCGGTAGTGGCGATTACGCAGCTGTGCAGGATGCAAAAGGAACTATGATCATGATTGACTGTATTCTGGTGGTATTTTTAATCGTTTTTGTTGTAAATATGATTAACATAGAATGTTCACAGCTGCTGCTCCGGAGAAAAGAACTGGACGTTCTGCGGACAATCGGTATGGCGAAAAAGCAGATAGGAAAAATGCTGTACGCAGAAAGCCTGCTGGTATCTGTTTTAGCATGGCTGATCGGAAGCCTGATCGGGTGTCTGCTCAGTTTTGGCTGGTATCTGGTAAATCGTTTCCTTTTATCAACAGATATGAAGTTCTTTCATCTTCATATCAGTGCGTGGAGTATATTGATTCCGGGAATATTGCTTACCATAGCAGCGGTTCTTACTGTTGTCATTGCCAGAGAAGAAGAGTAGGGCGTGCTGCCCGGAAGGAGGAAAACCGGCATGAAAAAGCTATCAGGCCTTACTTTCCGATATATGCGGTACAACCGGAAGCGGACGCTTACGACGCTGATCGGGGTTATCCTGTCCGCAATCCTCGTATATGCTGTTTTCGGCGGCGGTTACAGTATTTATTATAATCAGGCGTATGATGATTATAAAAGCTCTATGGGCTGGGATGCGGAATTTGTCTGTGACGGGAAAACAGCGAAGGAGATACTCGCCCTTCCGGACTCCGGTGACGGAGGAAATGATCTTTCTGTGAAAAATGCATGGGCAATGCAGTATGTTATGAATGGTATAGAAGTACTGCCATGGGCATATGTCAGTGATTTTAGCGCTATGCCGGAGCAGTTTCATTTGACAAGCGGCGTTCTGCCGAAAAATGAAAATGAAATGATCATCAGTCAGACCAGAAGCGCTTACAGGGATCTGCCGGTAGGAAGTTTCGAGATTGCTCATATATATTATCCGGATCCGGACGATCCCGCAAAGGAAAAATCTGTGGAGATACAAAAAAATGTCTCCGGTATCTTCCGAAATGATTTTAAATTTTCCTTACCGGGACAGGTGGGAAACGATCCGGAAGACGGAGCGCTTGCGCTGATGCCGGAAGAAATCTATGAGAACTTTGATATCCATGTATTTGTCCGATTTGACAGTTTTCATGATCTTGAAAAGAAAGTCCGGAAGCTGGCGGAAGCATACGACATTCAGGAATTTACAATTTCCGAGCCTGCCCTTACATGCTCCATGGATATCCGAAACGACGCCCCAATACAGGGAGGAATCTTATTTTTGGGGTTTCTGATCGAATGTATCACTCTTTTTATCATCCGTAACGCTTTTAACATTTCAATTCAGGAAAGAAATCATGATTATGGGATCCTCCGTTGTATCGGCATGAGCCGCAGGCAGATCATTTATATTATCATTAACGAGGCGTTCTGGATCGCGCTGGTCGGTGGGATTCTGGGAGTTTTCTTCGGGCATATTTTAACGGAAGGAATCTTTTCAATCGTAAAGCAGCTGGTTTATGTGTCAGTTACCCTGGAAATGCATTTTTATTGGCGGAGCCTTTTTATGACAGTGCTTATGGTATTCCTTGGAACGGCATACGCCATGGTTGCACCGATCGAAAAGCTGTACCGTATGAATCCGGTTGCGGCCATGAATAAACAGAATAGTATCCGGATAAATAATAAAAAGAAAAACGGCGGGAAACGGATCGAAAAAGTTTTTAGATTTGAAGTGCAGTATGCCTATCAGACGATCCGGAGAAGCAGAGGAAGATTTCTCTCTGCGATCGTTACGCTGGCGATCGGAACGGCAATTTTTGTCGGTGTAAACAGTTCGTTTTATATGTGGTGCTCCCCTTATATGAGTACGGCAAGGGAGAAGAGTACCAGAGAACTTACGATAACCGATATGTTCTATAAAGACGGGAGGAAAACCAGAAAAACGCTCGAAGATATGAAGGAAGTAAAAGCGGCAACGCTTTATTGTGACGACTGGCTGCATATACCCGGCAGGAAAACGGACGGTATCACGGAGGTTTATATCGGTGTGGAACAGAAGCTGTATGATGCGGCAAAGAAAGAAAAAGGCGTTACCAGAGAAAGACATGGCGTGACGCCGGTTCAGGTGAAGCCGGAAGAATTACCCGGACTTTTGCCGTCCATACCGAGAAGATCGCTTACCGTTCCCAGCCAATGCTATTGTTTTATTTATTCCTTGGATGAAAATCAGCAAAGGATCAACATTGATATCGGAGATCTTGAAAATGTAGAGGAGGATGTCCAGCCGCGGATTTTTTCAAATAATTTTAAGATCGCAGCGGAATTGGATCTTTCGAAGAACCTAAACCGATTTGACAAGTACTGTATTGCAAACAGCCTGTTTTTTGAAGGTGATGAAGATGTCGCATAT
The DNA here is from genome assembly GCA_947631605.1 of uncultured Lachnospiraceae bacterium. Lineage (GTDB taxonomy): Bacteria > Bacillota > Clostridia > Lachnospirales > Lachnospiraceae > CANRMC01. The sequence goes on along the minus strand of CANRMC010000026.1, from coordinate 10,603 downwards.
GTTCAGGAAGTGAAGGGAAAACAGATGATCATAAACTGTGTTCTGGTTCTGCTTCTGATCGTTTTTATAACGAATCTCACGAATATTCAATCTTCGCAGATGATGCTGCGGAAAACGGAGCTGGAGATCTTACGGGTTCTCGGAATGACGAAAAAGCAATTGAGCAGGATGCTATATGCCGAAAGCATTATTCTTGCAGTCAATGCATGGTTCTTTGGCTGTATTCTCGGAATCATCGGCAGTCTGGGCTGGTATTTCTTTTATCGTTTATCAGGATATGACTTCCGTTTTCAGATACGGATCGGAAGCATGATACTTATTGGGATCATTCTTCTGATATCTTCGATCCTGACCGTTCTCGTAGCAAGGGAAGATGAGTAGGGTACTGCCCGGCAAGCACAGATATCTTAGGTTTATCTCGACAAATCTCAGGATTTGTTTTATACTATGCCTAGCTGTAAAAAAGATATGTCATATACCATGACATTCCATGAATATATCGCAGGAGGGCATTATGTTTAGAGTAAACGAAGATTATTTAAAGCTTCCGGGCAGTTATCTGTTTTCAACTATCGCAAAGAAAGTAGCCGCTTATCAGGAAAAAAATCCGGATAAGAAGATCATCCGTCTGGGGATTGGTGATGTGACGCAGCCGCTGTGTCCGGCAGTTATCAAACGACTGCATGAAGCAGTTGATGAAATGGCAGACGCAAAAACATTCAAAGGATATGCGCCGGATCTGGGATATCAGTTTCTGCGGGATATCATCGCCGAAAACGACTATAAGCAAAGAGGCGTTGCCATCGAATCCGATGAAATCTTTGTCAGCGACGGCGCCAAGAGCGATTCCGCCAATATTCAGGAGATTTTCGCAAAAGAATCAAAAATCGCAGTCTGCGATCCGGTGTATCCGGTTTATGTAGATACCAATGTCATGGCAGGCAGAACCGGAACCTACGACAGTGCAACCGGACTTTGGAGCGATGTTATTTATATGCCTTGTACCGCAGAAAATAATTTTGCTCCGGAATTTCCAAAGGAGACGCCGGATCTGATCTACCTCTGTTTCCCGAACAATCCGACGGGCTCCACCATTACCAAGGATATGCTTCAGGAGTGGGTTGATTATGCAAATAAGAACGGCTCCGTCATCATTTATGACGCGGCTTATGAGGCGTATATCAGTGAAGAAAATGTTCCGCATACGATTTATGAATGCGAGGGCGCGAGAAGCTGCGCGATTGAGATCCGGAGTTTCTCCAAAAATGCAGGATTCACCGGTACCAGGCTTGGCTTTACCGTTATTCCGAAAGATATTCAGACGCCGGATGGAGTCATGCTTCATTCCCTGTGGGCAAGACGGCATGGGACCAAGTTCAACGGCGCACCGTATATCATTCAGGCAGCCGGCGCCGCTGTATATTCCGAAGAAGGAAAGCGGGAGACAAAGGAACAGATCGCATATTACATGAACAACGCATCATACATATACGAAGGCTTAAAGTCAGCCGGATATACCGTATCCGGCGGCGTCAATGCACCATATATCTGGCTGAAGACGCCGGATCAGATGACCTCATGGAAATTCTTTGATTATCTTCTGGAGACTGCAAATGTGGTCGGTACGCCGGGTTCCGGATTCGGACCGAGCGGAGAAGGATATTTCCGTCTGACCGCATTCGGTTCTTATGAGAATACGGTGGAAGCAATCGACCGGATTAAGGCATTATAAAAGAGGGTTGGCGCGATAATGAAAAGAATCAGGAAAACCATCCTTTCCCTGCTGGTTTTTAGTATGCTCATCAATCTGCTGCCGGTTTTTGGGATAGCAGCGGAAGCGGCAGGAAATTCAAACGGAGGAAGTCGTGTTCCGTCCGTCATTTATGAAGTTCATATACAGAGCTACGGGTGGCAGCAGGCAGTCCGTGACGGCGCTGTTGCCGGAACCTCCGGACAGGCAAAACGTCTGGAGGCAATAAAAATTCAGTTAATCGATACAGAGATTAACGGCGGCATCACCTACCGTACCCACGTACAGAGTTACGGCTGGCAGGACTGGGTGACAAACGGCGATCTGTCCGGAACCTCCGGACAGGCAAAGCGTCTGGAAGCGATCCAGATCCGTCTGGTAGGCGATATCGCAGAGCAGTATGATATTCTTTACCGGGTGCACGTGCAAAGCTACGGCTGGCAGAGCTGGACCAGCAATGGTGCGATAGCCGGCACAACAGGAAAAGGAAAACGTCTGGAAGCCATCCAGATAAAATTAATCAGGAAAATTCCGGATAATGAAAAGACAACCACTATATCCTATGAGTCGCATATGCAGTCCTACGGCTGGATGAATCCGGTGACAAACGGAAATACCAGCGGCGTAACCGGACAGGCAAAACGTATGGAAGCAATGCGGATCCGTCTTAACAGCGGAATCTCCGGCGGCGTCAGTTACCAGGGACATGTACAAAGCTACGGCTGGCAGAACTGGGTATCAGACGGCGAGATTATGGGTACAACAGGAAAAGGCAAGCGTCTGGAAGCCGTCCGTATCCAGCTGACCGGTGATGTATCGGCGTACTACGATATTTATTACAGGGTACATGTGCAGACCTTTGGCTGGCTGGGCTGGGCAATGAACGGTGAGGAAGCCGGTTCCGCCCAGTTAGGAAGAAGGATAGAAGCGATCCAGATTCGTCTGGTTGAAAAAGGAGGCGCCGCTCCAGGCGGCAGTGCGAACCGTTTTATCAACGGAGTCAGCCAGATTCCAGGCGAATATGTGATCAAGGTAAATAAGAAAATGAACTGCGTGACCGTCTATAAGGGCGGATATCCGGTAAAAGCGATGGTCTGCTCTGCCGGAGAGGCAACGCCGCTCGGTACATTTCATATTGGGAACCAGTACCGCTGGCAGCTTATGATCCATGATGTTTATTCCCAGTGGGCTTCGGTTATTACAAATATGATCCTGTTCCATTCGGTGCCATATAGCGAACGGGATAATCATACACTCCTCACAAGCTCCTATAATAAACTGGGGCAGACTGCTTCCTCAGGCTGCGTCAGACTGTCTTGTGCGGATGCAAAGTGGATTTATGATAACATTGACAGGGGCACAACAGTTATTATTTATAACAGTGATGATCCGGGACCGCTTGGAAAACCGGAACCGATTCGTATTCCGAAAGGTCAGCGCTGGGATCCGACAGATCCGAATCCGTAGGATATTTGGAAACGTAATGTAACAAAATGAGATCAGACATGAAACATTCCTCCATGTTTGGAGGAATGTTTCTGTTTCTATATTATGAAGGAGAAAAATATGGATATCTCAAACTATAAATACATGGATTCCCTTTTTTTGGATGCTTATAAAAAAATGGATCAGATGCAGCTTTATACAGACAGACTTCCGGAAGTTGTTGAGGCTGTCGAGGCGGTTGTGCTTCCATATAAAGAAATAGAGGGGCGTAAACTGGCAGGTGTCATGGATGCGGATGGTAATTTCATTACACTGTCCGGTTTTTCTGCACTTTCCGAAGTGGATTCATGGGGTGGCACTTATGAGGCGGAGCCGGCAGAGTATCTGGAAGAGACAGTTATTTATTTTGGACGCTTCTGGAAGCATTGGGGACATTTCCTCATGGACATGGTTTCCCGTATGTGGTATATCCTGTCCAATCCGTCTGATTATCGGATCGTATATGATTCTTCTGTTGATATTTCTGGCGTATATCTGGAATTTTTGAAACTCATCGGGATTTCAGAAGAGCGGCTGCTCCGAATTGACCGCCCTACCGGTTTTCAGAAGGTGATTATCCCGGAATGTTCTCACAAACCGGGTCTTGCTTTTCACAAGGAATACAAGCTGATATTTGATACGGCAATCGAAAATGCACTTCTAGAGATTCCGAGTCAAAAGAAGTATCTGGGGAAAAGTCTTTATTTTACCAGACGTATGCAGAAAAGTCTGATTCCGATGGAAGTGGGTGAAAAAGAAATTGAGCAGATGTTCCGGAAAAACGGATTTCTTGTGATTGCACCGGAACGGCATTCACTGGCAGAACAGATTGCAATGATTTATCTGGCGGACCGGATTGCCTGTGTGTCCGGCACACTCCCGCATAATATGGTTTTTGCACATGATGGCGAGGAACTTGTCATCATCCGGAAAACGAACAAACCCAATTACAGACAGGTGGCTGTGAACCAGATGCGGGATTTAAAAGTATGCAGTATAGATGCGCATATTTCTCTGGCACCGGTTGGTCCTTCCGGCCCATTTGTAATAGATTTTAATCAGAATATGCAGGAATACTGTAAGAATTATGGTATGGCGACCTCTTATAATGCCTTTCTCCAATGGTTCCGAAGAAAACTGAAAGTGATCTGGTATCTTCCCCTGCTGTGGAAACGGAATCATGGGAAAGGATATCAGGTTCCGCTCTTTGATGGAGAGAAATTTACGACGAATGATAGAGCGAAAAAGGAACTGCGCAGGTTTTATAGCAGGAGAGTGTGAGAGATTATTTGTTTAATAACCAATCGATCAGATATAGGGACTTAATGCCATCATAAGAATTGATGTAGTTTCTATCCATCGATAATATGATTTTTTCATAGTTATCCGGTATCATGCGCAGGGATTTAAGTTCACGTTCGCGGGTTTCCGGCGACTGCATACTCTCTGTCACCTGAATATATAATTTATCATTTGGTTTTTCAGCTACAAAGTCGATTTCTCGTTCTCCTACTTTTCCGATATATACATGATAGTCGCGACGGATAAGTTCCAGAAACACGACGTTTTCGATAATGTGACCGCGTTCAGCGTCACGAAAGCCAAGCAGCATATTGCGAAATCCCATATCAATGATGTAGTTTTTTCCTAATGTTTTTAGAATCTGTTTGCCTTTCACGTCATATCTTTTAACAGAATAGAAAATAAAAGCACTTCGCAGCATAGAAATATATTTTTCTACTGTTTTGCCTGCGACATTTTTGCCTTTGTTCCGGATATCACCTTCAGCGGATAATATGTTACCTATGCTGTTCGGAGAAGTGATGCTGCCAATATTAGAACAGAGGAAGAGCATGATCTTCTGCAGAGTTTCTTGATCCGCCTGATGGTTGCGCTGAAGAATGTCGCGAAGTACGACTGTAGAATAAATCCCTTCCAAAGCCTGAAAGCTTCTTGCTTCATTAAACTGATATTCCCTCAGGATCGGCATACCTCCAAACTGTAGAAATCTTTGAAATTTTTCCTCCATTGTGACAGAAGGGGCAAATTCGTAGAAAGTCAGGAATTCTTTAAATGACAGCGGCAACATACGGATTTCTACATATCTGCCGGAAAGCAGGGTGGAAAACTCCGTAGACAGCAGGTAGGCATTGGAACCGGTGATGTAGATATCTACATCAAAGTCAAGTCGAAATGATTCGATAGCCTTTTCCCAATGTTCCACGACTTGAAGTTCATCAAAGATCAGATAGGTCTTACCTTCCTTTGGAATGTATTTGCTGACATAGTCATAGAACGTCAGATAGTCAGAAATGTTCCGATAACGTAAGGATTCCAAGTTCATGTGGATGATATTCGTATCAGGCACTCCGTCCTCCGACAGGTATCGGTGAAATAAATCCAGCAGGGATGATTTGCCGCATCTGCGAATACCGGTAACGATTTTGACCAGATTCACATCTCTATTTTGAATCAGTTGATTTAAATATTCGGGGCGATTGATCAGTTTATCCATGAGGCACCTCCTAATAATCTTCTTAATCTGTATTATACCCAGAAATTTTAGAAAAATCAATAGTTTTTGACTTGCAAGTCGGAAAAATATAAAAGACTATAAGTTTTTGACATAAAAGTCAAAAATATCATTATCCTCAATTTCCGAGTTGGATTGTAGAATATTTTATACAAAATCTAACAGGAGGATAAAATGATGGGAAAAATCTATGGTTATGTACGGGTGAGCAGCAGAGATCAAAATGAAGCACGGCAGATGATAGCGATGAGAGATGTGAATATTCCGGCTAAAAATATATTTATTGACAAACAGTCCGGAAAAGATTTTCAACGTCCGATGTATCAAAAATTGCTTCGAAAACTAGGTGCAGAGGATGTCCTTTATATCATGAGCATTGATCGGCTGGGGCGAAACTATTCAGAAATCCTTGAACAGTGGAAGATCATTACGAAGGATAAGAAGACCGATATTGTTGTGATGAATATGCCAATCTTGGATACCAGACGGGGAAAGGATCTGTTAGGAACTTTTTTAGCCGACGTAGTACTTACATTATTAAGCTATGTAGCTGAAAATGAAAGACAGGCAATTCATCAGAGACAGGCAGAAGGAATAGCCGCAGCAAAAGAGAGAGGTGTGAAATTCGGACGCTCGCCGATTCCTTTGCCGGAATGTTTTGGCGAGGTTTGCGAAGCGTGGGTTCAAAAGAAAGTGCCGCTTCAAAGAGCCGCAGAATTATGTAATATGCCAAAATCTACGTTTTATGATAAGGCGAAAAAGTATAAATAGCATTATAAAATGAAAGATAGTTCGGAAAAGTCTACTTTTTCGGACGAAAGTTGCTCCATAAAATTTTAAGATTATTTCTTTTTTTCAACACTAATAGACAAATATTTTTTTTTGTGATAATATTTATCCGTAAAAAAAGATAGTCCGAAAAAGTAGACTTTTTTGATTTCTGAAATTAGTTAGGGAGAATATTAAGTTGGAAACATTTCATAAGAAAAAATTTATAGTAAATTTCATTCTTATTATGACAGCCTGCATTGTTCTGCTTTGCGGTTTTTTGTCATGGAATGAAATGCGGGTTACAGAAGTAGATGTTAGCAATATCCCGAAATCGACAGTAGGTGATGGGGTTAAAATCGGTTTAGACAATGCGTATTATCAGAAAAATGATTTAGCAGGTACCCAGATTGTCATTAAAGGGTGGTGTGTGATTTCTGGAAAAGAACCGAATCCTATTGTGACACATGTCTTGCTAAGGGATGTAAACAGTAATATTTATTATAAATTGCCAACCACAGTTGTGACAAGAGATGATGTTACAGAGTATATCAATGATGGTACGGATTATAAATATTCAGGATTTGAAAGTTCCTTTAAATATTCGGGATTTGATTTCGAATCTACATCATATGAGATTGTACTTCTTTATGAAATAGGTGACGAAGCTTATCTGATCCCATCCGGCCAGATAATCTCTGAAAAAGAGGAGACAGATGATGAAGAATAAAATAAAAAGATTAAATGAGAATAATCAAATATTTTTTGTGATTACAAGTATCTTATTTGGTATTATTGTTTCTCTTTGCAAAATGGCAGGAGATGATATGTCGCAGTTTTCTCACATTGGAAATAGTATATTTGATTGGTGGAAGTATAGCACAGATGCCTATGATAATTGGTCCTCGCGGGTTCTTATTAATTTTATATGGTTTGTCGTTCTTAAATTAGGCAGATTTGCAATAGGTATATACTGTGCTCTATCCATGTATGTGTTACAAAAATCTTTGTACTCTTTATTTGAAACTTCGAATCGAAAGCAGCAGGTATTATTTATTACTGCTTTAACTTTTCTTTTTCCTTTTGAAACATTAATGACGGCAGGATGGATTGCAACTATTACTTCTTATTTCGGACCACAGGCATTTGCAATCGCAGCTTTGATACCGATAAAGAAGATCATAAATAATGAAAAAATGAGTTTTAAGGATATGCTTTGGGGTATCATTGCATTGCTTTATGGGGGAAATGCCGAGCAGATGTCTATCGTTTTATTTGTGGTATATCTTGTAGCTTTTATTTATCTGGTTGTGAAGCGAAAAATCGATATAAAAATAATCTTCTTTATGTTGCTTGCAATCGCAAATGTGCTTAATTTCTTTCTGTGTCCAGGAAACTGGGTGAGAAAAGATTCTTCTGTCATGACATGGTTTCCCGATTTTGGAATGTTGAACGTGATAGATAAAGCAGATATAGGCATATCAACGACATTGCGGTGGATGTTTGCTAGTGGGCAGGCATTTGTCATTCTTATCTGTATAATGATGGCGAATTTTATCTGGAAACGGTATAAAGAACCAGTTTTTCGTTTTATAGCCTTAGTTCCAGCGGGCATGACTATCCTCTTAGGACCTCTAAAATATGCTTTTGCTTCCATATTTTTAAATGCTTCGATGGCTATGAATGAAGTGGATTATTATGGCTCATTTACAGTGGCATCACAGGGTATTGGCAGTGGAATGATACAATTCGGTTTTTTTCTTCTAATAGCTGTGTGTATTGTGGCTGAATTATTTCTTCTAAATGATAAAGTCGAGGGACTAATTGTGGATCTTACGCTGGTATTAATCGGAGTTGCCTCAAGAGCAATGATGGCTTTTTCTCCAACTGTTTATGGATCTTCCACAAGAACATACACGACAATGGTTGTCTGTATCATGACGGTTGCTGTTCATATTTATTCGGCAAATATCTGCTTGATTGAAAACAATGAAGAAGACAGCAAAGAAAAGTATATATTGTGGGGATTGATATTAATAGGATTTTTAAATCTCATATATTTAGTAGCGACTGCATTTTACTAAGGAGGGATATAAGGTGAATGCTATGGATTTGGTTCATATGCTCGACTTTCCGCAAAAGGGTGATGACAGAGGACATCTGGTGATTGTTGAAGGCATGGATGATATTCCGTTTGAGATAAAAAGGATTTTTTATATTTATGGCTCGGATAACAATGTTGTGAGAGGACAGCATGCTAACCGAAAAAGTGAATTCATACTTATCAATGTAGCAGGAACAAGCAAAGTAAGGGTAAAAGACGGTAAGGGAAATGAAGTGGTATATTCTTTAAATAGACCGCACACCGGAATTTATCTGCCAAGAATGATCTGGAAGGATATGTATGATTTCAGCGAAGATTCCGTTCTTTTATGTCTGGCAAGCACCCATTATGATGCGTCGGAGTATATCCGAAATTATGATGAATTTGTAAAGATCATAAATTCGGAAAATCAGATAGAGGGTTAAAAACTATGAAAGTATCATTGGTCATCCCTGTTTATTACAATGAGGATAATCTAAGACCTTTATATGCTGACCTGAAGGAAAAATTCATCAGCAAGATTGATTATGATTATGAAATTGTAATGGTAAATGACGGTTCAAAAGATAAAAGTTATGACGTGATGAAGGAACTGGCGGAAAATGATCCGAATATAAGGATCATCAGCCTCTCCAGAAACTTTGGTTCCCATGCGGCTATTCTTTGCGGTCTGTCCCATTGTACGGGAGACTGCGCAGTTGTAAAGGCAGCAGACTTGCAGGAACCGACGGAATTGATCCTTGAAATGGTGGATTCTTGGAAAAGGGGCAATAATGTGGTCCTTGCAGTTCGGGAAGGAAGAGACGAATCAAAGAAACAGACTTTTTTTGCCAATCTATATTATAAGATAGTACAGAAAACGGCCCTGCCTCAAATGCCGGAGCAGGGCTTTGACGTGTATTTAGTAGATAGGAAAGTCATAACCGTACTTGAAAATCTGGACGAGAAGAACAGCGCATTGACCGGACAGATACTATGGAGCGGTTTCCGGACAGATAAAGTATACTACCATAGACTGGCAAGAGAAATCGGTACCAGTAAATGGACTTTTAAGAAAAAATTAAAACTTGTAATGGATACATTATTTAGTTTTACAACGCTTCCGATTTCTCTGGTTTCGACGGTGGGAGCCTTGTCTATCTTTGGGGCGTTGATCTGGGCGATCGTGGTGATCATATCAAAATTTGCGGGATTAATAGAAGTTTCGGGTTGGACAACCTTGTTTATCTTTAATCTGTTTAGTTTTGGCGTCATAATGATGACATTGGGAATCTTGGGAGAGTATCTGTGGAGAACATTTGACGCTTCCAGAAACCGACCGCCTTATATTGTGGAAGATTCTAATATAAAAGAAAAGGGAGAGGAAAATAAATGAGCAATGTTATAGATAAAAATGTGATCATAGGTGAAAATGTTAAGCTCGGCGATAATGTAACCATTAAATCCGGGTGCATACTGGATGATAATGTAGTTATAAAAGATAATGTATATATTGATTATAATACTATTATACACAGCAATGTCATAATAGATGAAAATACAACAATAGGCGCCAGATGTATTCTGGGTGAGTATGTGGCTGACTTTTATAAAGACAGAGTGAATAAAAACCACCCTTTGTATATTGGCAGGGATTCCCTGATCAGAAGCGAGACGATCATATATGGTGATAATTCTTTTGGTAATTCTCTGCAGACCGGACATCGGGTGACGATTCGGGAGCATACGAAAATTGGTGAACATGTAAGAATTGGAACATTATCGGATATTCAGGGATATTGTGAAATACAGAATTATGTGAACCTGCATAGCAATGTTCATATTGGTCAAAAGAGCATAATTAAAAATTATGCATGGATATTTCCGTACGTTATTCTCACAAACGATCCCAACCCACCATCAAATTCACTTATTGGCGTGACTATTGAGGAATACGCAATCGTAGCAACCGGTACGGTAATTC